>DATLTH010000306.1:0-2592 GCA_035533695.1 Allostellaceae bacterium
AGATCGATGCCGATCTCGTCGCGCACGCGGGCGAGGAAACCGGCGCAGTTGCTCGCCTGGCGGCAGGCCTCGGTGGCGACGTAGCGGCCGGATGCGACATTGCGGTGGTCGATCTTTGCAGCACAGACGCGCAACGCCTCGATCGTGCGCACCATCGCCGCCTCGGACAGCGCGCCGGTCGCGGCGAGGCCCTCGCCAAGCCGCACGATCCGCGAGAACGCATCGACGACACGGAAACCGCCGCCACGGGACAAGCCGGTGGGCTGAAGACCCACGGTTCGGCGCGCGATCAACAAGCGGCAATTATTGGTGCCGAGGTCGAGTGCGGCGTAGACCGGCAGCGGCGCGGTCGGCAACGGGCGCGCCACTGCGGCGCGCCGCGGCGCGGCCGCTCCGGTCGCCTCGATGCTCTGCGGCAGCACTCTCGACATCGCCGGATGGTATCCCACCCCGATGCCAAATCGAAGCGCGGCGACGCAGGCGGCGCGCCGCGGCGGCGATCATTGCGTCGGCGGAGGCCACAGACGCCCGGCCACCACCAGACCGCGCAGGACCAGCCGGTTCCGGCCGCGCCGGGTTTCGCCGAGCACGTCGCGATAGTCGAACTCGCCCTCGACGCGTTCGAGGATCGTCGCGTCGCCGGCCGCGCCGACCGCCAGATGGCCAAGATCGTCGCGCCCGAGCGCCCGCGCCGGCGCCGCGGTGCTGGCGCGGATGACCGCGCCCAGCTCGACCCCGAGGGCGAGGAATTTCGCCATCGTCACCAGCTGATCGAAGGCCGGCCCGTTGATGCTGAGGGCGTGCACATCGCTGCTGATCACATCGGGCAGGAACCCGGCTTCAAGCATATGCTCGGCCGTGCGGAAGCCGAACGAGCCGCCGCCATGGCCGATGTCGAAGATGACGCCGCGGCGGCGCGCCTCCACCACCTCCTCGCGGATCTGCCCGTCGGCCCGCACCGGCGCGTTGGGAAACGGGCGGAAGCAATGGGTGATCACGTCGCCGCGGCGCAGCCGCGACAGCACCTCCAGTCGCGACGGCGGCGGATGATCGAGGTGCGCCATCACCGGCAGGCCGACCTCTTCGGCGACTTCGAGCGCCATGTCGAGCGGGGCGATGCCGGAAGCGCCGCTCGCATTGCGGCCGACCCGCACCTTGACGCCGACGATCAGATCACGGTTGGCGTTGATGACGCGGACGCACTCGCGCGGGTCGATCAGCCGCAAATCGGCCGCTTCGCCGACCATGACCGTGGCGGCGAAGGCGAATATCCCCGGGAAGGACACATTGAGATAGGGCAGGATGCGGAATGGCGAGGGCTCGATGACATGCCGGCGAAAGCCGTGGAAATTGCCGGGACCGGCGCTGCCGGCATCGACGAAGGTCGTCGTGCCGCTGCGCCGTGCGACCTCGGCGGCGTCGACCCCGAGCGCGGTCCCGCCCCAATAAACATGGGTGTGCAAATCAATCAGCCCCGGCGCGACGATCCGGTTGGTCGCGTCGACCGTGACCTCGCCGCGCAGCGGCAGGCCCGACCCGAGCGCGGCGACCCGGCCGCCGCCGAAGCCGATATCGGTGACCTCGTCGCGCCCGTTCGCCGGATCGATGATCCGGCCGCCCTTCAGGATGACATCCAGCATCGTTGCGTCCACCCTTTCAGACTCAGCCTATAGGGCGCCTTGGTCGGGTGAAAGGCATCGATATGCCGGCGCCCTCGCGCACCATGGAAGGGCTCGTCGCCCGATTCATTCGCCGGGGGATTCATTCGCCGGGAGCGTTTCCCGGTCGATCAATTCCGTCCCGACACGGCGCTGCGCGACGAGCCGGCCGAGATGCGCCATCAGCAGCAATGTCGCCACGGCGCCGCCGCCCAGCAAAATCCACCGCAAGAGACTGTCTCCGGCAGTCCAGGCGGACAGGCCCGCATCGGTCAGCGTACCGAGATAGACATAGCCGAGCAGCGCGGGCAGCGAGGCGAGCGTTCCGATCAGGTAGTCTTGCAGGCTGACCGAGGACAGGCCAAGCACGTAGCTGGTCGCCGAGAACGGCATGATCGGCGACAGCCGCAACAGGCAGACGAGCTTCCAGCCGTCGCGCGCGACCAAGGCATCGAGGCTATGGAGGCGGCGATGGCGCGAGAGCGCGCGTTCGACCGAAGGGCGAAACAGCGATCGGCTCAGAGCGAAGGCGATCATCGCGCCTAAGAGGGTGCCGGTCGCGGCGAGCGAGAACCCGGGGGCGAGGCCGTAAATGGCGCCCGCCGCGATGCCCAGCAGCGAAGCGGGCAGCGCGCCGCTCAACGCGACGACAAGCTGCAGCGCGGCGAACAGGGCCGGCCCCGCGATGCCGCCGCCGCGCAGGAACGCCATGATGGCCTGGACGACCACGACCGTGCCGTGCGGCGCAATCCGGCTGGCAACGACGCCGGCCAGCGCAACCGCGAGCAGCGTTCCGGCCAGCACCAACCGGGCGGGCGGGACCCGAAGATCGCGCAATGCCGCACTCACGCTACGCGCTCGAGCGAGGTCGGCGGGCGGTTGCCCGGGGCGGCCGCAAAGATCGCCGCCTCGATCAGGCCCCAGCGCTGCAGCC
>DATLTH010000307.1:0-5019 GCA_035533695.1 Allostellaceae bacterium
GTATTATCAGGCGGAACAGGGGGCGGAAGGGGCGTCAGTGCCGGTGGCGCGGAGCCTGGAGGGGCGCTGGCAGAAGGGCGTCTCGGGCAATCCGGCCGGGCGGCCCCGGGGATCGCGCAACCAGGCGACGCGCATGGCGGAAGCGCTGCTCGATGCGGCGTCGGCAATGCTGACCGAGAAGGCGATCGATCCCCGGACCGCCGGCCCTGGCTGGCCGTTCCGGGGAGGCGCTGGAGGGGGACGGCGTCGCCTTGCGCTTCTGCCTCGGGCGCATCCTGGCGCCGCGCCGCTTTGCGCCGGTTGAGCTTGACCTGCCGCCGCTCGATACCCAGCAGGACCTCTCGCTGGCGATGGCGGCGGTCGGCCGGGCGACCGCGGCGGGCAAGATGACCTCGGAGCAGGCGGTGCACCTCGCGCGCGTCGTCGATGCGGCTCGGCATGCGATCGAGGCGCGCGACGCCGAATACCGCGAGAACCATGTCTGCGGCCGCAGCCGCAGCCCGGCGGCGCCGTCCTTGATCCCCGGCTTACTAGCCGGGAAAGCCGGTTGACCGGCGCGCCGCGAGCCATTCCGGCAAACGAGCCATTCCGGCAAATCAGACCCGGCAGCGGCAAGCGGATCTTGACAAATCGTCGCGTCCGCCGACCTATTGACCCGTCGACCCGGTTGGGTTCGGCTGCACTGGCGGCGTGTGCGCCCGACCGTGTCTTCCCCATCCAACCGGCGTCCGATCCGCCGCATTCCGTGCAGCGGCCTTTCTATCTGATGGAGTTCCTGCTGATGGCGTCCGGGACGGTCAAATGGTTTAATGCCCAGAAGGGCTATGGGTTCATCCAGCCGACGAGCGGAGGCGCCGACGTCTTCGTGCACATATCCGCGGTCGAGCGCGCCGGCATGGATGGCCTTAACGAAGGGCAGAAGGTCAGTTACGACCTCGAGCAAGGCCAGCGCGGCCGGGTCTCCGCGGTGAACTTGCAGGCGGAATAACGGTTAGCGGTCAAGGGGCGCTGCGGCGCCCCTTTTCTCTTTTTCGGAGTGCTCATTGGCCAAAGAAGATTTGATCGAATTTGAAGGCATGGTGATGGAATTGTTGCCCGACGCGCGGTTTCGCGTGCGGCTCGATAACGGGCATGAAACGCTCGCCTACTCCTCCGGCAAGATGAAGAAGAATCGCATCCGTATTCTTGCCGGCGACCGGGTCACGGTCGAGATGACGCCCTATGATCTGACCAAGGGACGGATCAATTTCCGCCATAAGGACACCGCCGCGCCGGTGATGCTGCCGCGGCCGCAGTTCCGCCGCCGTTGACCCCCGAGGCCGGGTTCTTTTCCGAGCTTTCCCCGCCGCCGGGGCCGCAAACGCGATTGACTTTTTGCGTTTAATCCCCAACTAAGACCTGGGCGATTTGCCCACCGACAACTTGCGCAAGGCTACAACTTCTCAATGAATTTTAACGAACTTGAACTCTCGCCTGGACTTCTTCAGGCGGTCACCGACGCTGGCTATACCACGCCCACCCCGATCCAGGAAAAGGCCATTCCCGTCGTCGCCGCCGGCCGCGACGTGCTCGGCTGTGCCCAGACCGGCACCGGCAAGACCGCCAGTTTTGCCCTGCCGATGATCGACAAGCTGGCCACCGGGCGCTCCCGGGCGCGCATGCCGCGCTCGCTGGTGATCGAGCCGACGCGCGAGTTGGCGACGCAGGTCGAGGCCTCGTTCGAGGTCTACGGCAAGTATCACCGGCTGTCGACGGCACTCTTGATCGGCGGCGAGCGGTTTGCCGAGCAGGAACGCAAGCTCGACCGCGGCGTCGATGTGCTGATCGTGACGCCGGGACGCATGCTCGATCTGTTCGAGCGCGGCAAGATCCTTTTGTCCGACGTGCGCATCCTCGTCATCGACGAAGCCGACCGGATGCTCGACATGGGCTTCATCCCCGATGTCGAGCGCATCGTCGGCCTGCTGCCGAAGGCGCGGCAGACATTGTTTTTCTCGGCGACGATGCCGCCCGAGATCCGGCGGCTCGCCGATGCCTTTCTCAACAATCCGGTCGAGATCGCGGTATCGCCCCCCGCTTCGCCCGCCGAGATGGTCGAACAGGCGCTCGTCATCGTGCCGCCGGAGGAGAAGCGCGAGGCGTTGCGCCGGCTGATCGCCAGCGAGGATGTGAAGAACGCCCTCATTTTCTGCAACCGCAAGCGCGACGTCGACATCTTGCAGAAATCGCTGTCGCGTCACGGCCTCGACGCCGCCGCATTGCACGGCGACATGTCGCAACCAAAGCGGACCGAGACCCTCGAGCGCTTCAAGAACGGCGAGATTCGCCTGCTCGTAGCCAGCGATGTGGCGGCACGCGGTCTCGACATCCAGGGCCTCTCGCACGTCTTCAATTTCGACGTGCCCTATCATGCCGAGGACTACGTCCACCGCATCGGGCGCACCGGCCGGGCCGGCCGCGAGGGCCGCGCGTTCACCCTGGCGGCGCCCGAAGACGGCAAGGCCGTCGCCGCGATCCAGCAGCTGATCGGCAGGGAGATACCTGCCGCGACAATCCCCAGCATCGCCGCCGCCGAGCTCGACTTCAGCGCCGGGCCGCGCCGCCGCGGCCGCACTTCGGCATCATCGCGCCCGGCATCATCGCATCCGGTGTCGCAGCGGTCCGCGCCGCGGGCGAGCCGGCCGGAGACGCGCCGCAGCGACCCGCGCCCGCAGCGCGAGCGCGCCCCATCGCCCGAGGCGAACCCAAAAAGGCCGCATCGCGAAACGGGCGAGCCTGCCGTCGCGGTGTTCGCCCGCCCGGCATCGCCGCCGCCGAGCGCGCCCCAGCCGCAAGAGCGCCGCGTTGTCGGTTTCGGCGATGATCTTCCGGCGTTCCTGAAGCGCGCGCCGCGGGTCGCCGCCGGCGCCTGAGCCGGCGCTCCGGCCCGGCGCCATTCCGCCAGACCGCGAATTTCGGGGGAGACATGAGCGACGACACCGGTTGGGTCAAAGCCGCCAATCGCCGTGACCTCGCCGCGGGCGACATCATGGGCGTCGTCATCGCCGGGCATGAGATCGCGCTTTACGATCTCGACGGCCAGCTCTTTGCGACCGACGACGTCTGCACCCACGCCTACGCCAAACTCTCCGACGGCTGGCTTGATCGCGGTGAGATCGAATGCCCGCTGCATGCCGGCCGCTTCGACATCAAGACCGGCAAGGCAACCGCGCCGCCCTGCACCGACGACCTCAAAACCTACCCGATCCGCCTCGTCGGCGACGAAATCCAGGTGAAGCTGGATTAACCATCGTCATTGCGAGGAGCGCAGCGACGAAGCAATCCCGATCGGCTGAGTGCATTCGGCACGAGATTGCCTCGCGGAGCCTGTCCTCGGGCGGCGCGGAGCGCCGACCCGTGGGCTCGCAATAACGGCGGCTACTCGTACACCCGCCGGTACAACTCGATGATCTCCTCGTTCGACGGCACGCGCGGGTTGTTGGCGGGGGAGCCGGAGGCGATCGCCTGGCTCGCCATCACCGGCAATAATTCGTCGTAGCGGCTGCGGTCGATGCCGTAGGCCTTGGGGCTCGGCACCTTCAAATCGTCGTTGAGCCGGCGCAACTCGTCGAGGAGGCGCGCGACCGCCGACTGGCTGCCCTCGCCCTCCTCCGCCACCCCCATCGCGCGGGCGCAATCGGCGTAGCGGTCGAGCGCTGCCGGCGCGGAGAACGCGGTGATCTCGGGCAACAGCATCGCGTTCGACAGCCCGTGCGGCACATGGAAGAAGGCGCCGATCGGCCGGCTCATGCCGTGCACCAAGGCGACGCTCGCATTGGAGAACGCCATCCCCGCCGTCGTGGCGCCGAGCATCATCGCTTCGCGCGCGGCACGGTGCGTCGGCTCGGCACAAGCGGTGCGGATGTTGCGGGCGATGAGGCCCATCGCGTTCTTCGCCAGCCCGTCGGTATAGGGGCTGGCACGGCGGCTGACATAGGCCTCGATCGCGTGGGTCAGACTGTCGATGCCGGTGTCGGCGGTGAGGCGCAGCGGCATCGTCAGGGTCAATTCAAAATCGACGATCGCCGCCGCGGGGCAGCAGGCGAGCCCGGCGATCAGCATCTTCTCGTCGGTCTCGGTGTCGGTGACGACGGTGAAGCGGGTGACCTCGGAGCCGGTGCCGGCGGTGGTCGGGATCGCGACGATCGGCAGGCCGATTTTCGGGATGTCGTTCGGCACCTTCCAGTCGCGCATCCGGCCGCCATTGGCGAACATGACCGACATGCCTTTTGCTGTATCGATCGAGCTGCCGCCGCCGACCGCAACGAGGCTATCGAAATCGCCCGCCGTCAGCATGGTGACGCCGGTGTCGATGACCGCAGAGGTCGGGTCCGCAACCGTGTCGGAAAACACCGACCACGGAACCTGCGCCTTGTCGAGCAGGGAAGTCACCCGGTCGAGGATGCCGCAGCCGGCGATATACGGGTCGGTGACGACAAGCGGTCGGGAAAGGCCGAGCCGGGACAGGAGGACCGGCAATTCCGCGAGGGCGCCGCCGCCGATCGCCATCAACCGTGGTGTCGTGATCGTTGCCGCCATTCTCTCCCTCCCTCAGCCCGGCTTCTTCAGGCGAAACCGAAGGACCCCGCCCGATTGCTCGCTCGCCTCGAGCAGTTCGCACCCGGTCGTGCGACAGAAATGCTCGAAATCCTTGGTCGCGCCGGGATCA
Source organism: Allostellaceae bacterium (assembly GCA_035533695.1). Lineage (GTDB taxonomy): Bacteria > Pseudomonadota > Alphaproteobacteria > ATCC43930 > CGMCC-115725 > DATARH01. The sequence continues at coordinate 4,709 of DATLTH010000307.1, forward strand.
GTCGCCAGCACTTCGAGGATGCCGCCGGGCGGCACCGCCCGCAAGGCGCGCCGCGCCTTCAGCACCGGCAAGGGACACAGCAGCCCGGTCGCGTCGAGCGTGCTGTCGGGCCGCATCGTCGCATCGTCGCTCGCCTCAGCCATCACCCACCCCGCACATCGCGGACACCCCCGCAAGCTGCCGCTTTCTAGCGACCCCGCCGGCTTCGAGCAACCCGCGCCATCCGGCGAACGCCAGGGCCGCGCGGGCCGTGCCGAAAGCAGACCGCAGCCAGAGCCCGGAGACGGGAAAACCTGATGCCGCCGGTCACA
>DATLTH010000308.1:0-7104 GCA_035533695.1 Allostellaceae bacterium
ACCGACGAAATCCTGTACTCGCTCGGCTATGACGACGCGGCTATCGCCGCCCTGCACGACAAGGGCGTTGTGTAGTCACCAGGATCGCATCGACAGCATGATGCTGCCGCGCGGCACGACCTCTTTGCCGATCGGGAACAGGCTGGCGCCGGCGAGCTTCAGATGTGCCCAGGCGAATGGCAGGCCGATGATCGTGAGCGCCAATACCACGGCCAGAATCAGGTGGCCGAGCGCCAGCCACCAGCCCGCCAGGACGAACCAGATCAGGTTGCCGAGCGTGCTGAGAACGGGATCGGCACCGGGGCGGGTGCGCATTTCGTTGCCGAACGGCAGAAACGTGTAGAGCGCGATGCGCAACGCCGCAAAACACCACGGCAGGCCGACGATCGTCAGCGCCATGATCCCCGCCGCGATCACCCAGGCGATGGCCGCCGCCAATCCGCCGAACAGCAGCCACAGCAGGTTGAGCAGAACCGCCATCGGCGACATCGGCCGCATGCCGTAATGGACATCGCCGGAATAGGACATGACGCCTCCTTTTAGCCGCACCCTCTACGAACTGGTGTGCGAACAGGCCCTTCGCTACCCCGACCACGTTGCGATCATCGATGGTGAGACCTGCGTCACCTATCGGGCTCTCGCCGACGGCGCCGGCCGGACCGGGGCGGCGCTCAGGGCCAGAGGCATCGGCCGCGGCGACCGGGTCGGCATCCTCGTCAACAACCGCCTCGAATGGCTCGAAACGTGTTTTGGCGCGAGTGCAGTGGGCGCGGTTGCGGTGCCGTTCAGCACCTGGTCGAAGCCGGGCGAACTGGCCTATGTGCTTGCCGATTCGGAAGTTGCCGCGCTGATCGCGGTCGATCGTTTCGGCGGCCAGGATTTCGCCGCCGCACTCGCCGCGCTGATGCCCGCCTGCCCATTCCTGCGGCTGATCGTCATGCTTGGCGGCGATCTGCGGCCGGGCTGGATCGGCTATGAAGCGTTCCGCGCCTCGGCCGCGCCGCTCGGCCCATTGCCGCCGGGCGATGGCGCCAGTGCGGCCGACGACGCGCTGGTGCTCTACACCTCGGGGTCGAATGCCCGGCCAAAGGCGGTGCGCCTCCAGCAGTTCGCGGTCATCGAGAACGGCTTCAACATCGGCGAGCGCATGGGCCTGTCGCCGGACGACCGGGTGCTCTTGGCGCCGCCCTTGTTCTGGGCTTACGGCGCCTGCAATGCGCTGCCGGCGACGCTGACGCATGGTGCGGCATTGATGTTGCAGGGCCGGTTCGAGTCCGCCGAATGGATCGACCTCGTCGAGCGCCACCGATGCACCGCGATCTATACGTTGCCGAGCATCACCGGCGCGGTGTTGCGGGATGCGGCGTTCGCTCGCGAACGGATGGCGAGCCTGCGGACCGGGTTGATGATCGGCAGCCCCGAAGAGGTTCGCATCGCGGCGCAAGAACTCGGCGCGGCGCAGATCTGCAACATCTACGGCGCCACCGAAACCTACGGCAATTGCGCCGTCACCCCCTGCGACTGGCCGCTCGACCGCCGCATGGCGGGGCAGGGGCCGCCGCTGCCGGGCGTGCGGCTGCGCATTGTCGACCCCGACACCGGCGGCGTTCTACCGGTCGGCGAGACCGGCATGCTTGAAGCGGCCGGTTACGTGACCCCGGGCTATTGCGGTGCCAGCGCCGTCAACAATGCCATCGCGTTCACGCAAGACGGGTATTTCCGCACCGGCGATCTCGGCTATGTCGACGCCGCGGGCGGCTTTCATTTCGTCGCGCGCGATGCCGACATCATCAAGCGGGCCGGCATCAACGTGTCGCCGGCCGAGGTCGAGAGCCTCTTGCTGCAGCATCCGGCGGTCGCCCAGGCGGCGGTGGTCGGGGCGGACGCCGGCGAGCGGGGCGAAGCGATCGTCGCCTTCGTCGTCGCCAAGCCGGGCGCTTCCCTCGACGACGAGGCGTTGCGCGCCCATTGCCGCACGATCGCGTCGAGCTACAAGGTGCCGGACCATATCGAATTCCGCACCAGCCTGCCGGTTACCGAGACCGGCAAACTGTTCCGCCGCGCACTCCGGGAAGAGGCGCACCGAGTGATCCGAGCGCTCGGCTGAGGAAACACGGAACAAGCTGGCGTGCGGGATGGTTTGAGCACCGACGCCTGTTTTTCGAATTCGAAAGGGGAGGGCACAATGTTCGATCTGATCGTTTCCGGCGGCACCGCGGTGATGCCGGCCGCGACCGAAATCGCGGATATCGGCGTCGCCGACGGGAAAATCGCCGCGATCGGGGCGCCCGGCAGCTTAGCGGCAATCGGCGCGGCGCGGGTGGTCGATGCGGCGGGGCAGATCGTCATTCCCGGCGGGATCGACCCGCACATCCATTGCGGCATGCCGATCGTCGGCGGCCCCAGCAACGAAGCCCTGTTCAGCGCCGGCCCCGATCAGGTCAGCCGCGCCGCGCTTTATGGCGGCACGACGACCTTGCTCGATTTCGTACTGTGCCCGCCCGACGAGCCGCTTCAGCAATCGATCCAGCACCGCCTGAGCGAGTTTCACGGCAGCTGCTATTGCGACTATGGCTTTCACCTGATGCTGCGCGGGACCCAGACGCCGGCATTGCTCGGTGCGCTGCCCGAGGCGGTGCAGGCCGGTCATGCGACGGTGAAGATCTTTACCACGGACATCCGCCCGCTCAATCAGGGCCGCATGGTCAAGTTCGGCGACATCTGGGAAGTCTTGAAGATCATGGCGAAGGTCGGCGGCATGGCGACGATCCATTCCGAAGACAACGACATCGTCATGCACATGTACGAGAAATTGATCCGCGAGGACCGCACCGGCTTCGAACACCTCGCCGAGGTGCACAACACATTGTCGGAGGATCTGTCGTTCAACCGGGTGATCAGGCTGGCCGAGACTATCGAAGGGGCGGCGTTGTACATGGTGCATGTCTCGGCCGCCAGCGGAGCCGCGGCGATCGCCGCCGCGCGCCGCCGCGGCTTTCCGATCTACGGCGAGACCCTGCACCAGTACCTCTTGTACAACGCCGAGGACTACAAGCGCCCGGGCGGGCAGATGTACCACACCTATCCCTCGCTCAAATTCACCGAGGACCAGGAGGCATTGTGGGCGGCGACCAGGCACGGCGCGATCCAGGCGATCGCCACCGACGAAGTGTGTTGCCCGTTGAAGGTCAAATTGCAGGGCAGCCGCATCGACGACACGACCGGCGGCAATTCCGGGGTCGAGCCGCGCGTCGCGCTGATGTACACGCACATGGTGACAAAGCGCGGCTACAGCCTCGCCGATTTCGTCGGCCTCGTGTCGGCCAATGCGGCGAAGATCATGGGGCTCTACCCGCAGAAGGGCGCGCTTTCGGTCGGCTCCGACGCCGACATCGTATTGCTCGACCCGCGCAGGTCGCGAATCATCCGCAAGGAAGACCTGCACGAGACCGACTATACGCCGTGGGAAGGCCACGAGGTGTCGGCGTGGCCGAGCATGACGATCCTGCGCGGCAAGATCGCCGTCGATGGCGCAAATTTTTTGGCCGCGCCCAATGACGGGCAGTTCCTGCCGCGCAAGATCCCCGATTCGATCCGCTCGCGTCCGGCGGTGTGAGACGGGTCATACCAAAGTCAGATTGTATTGAGCGCTCGAATAACGAACTCAATCTCAATCCGCTTTCCCGGCGAAAGCCGGGACCCACCAATCCGCCTTCGAGCTGTTGACGAGTGGGTCCCGGCTTTCGCCGGGAAGGCGGATTTTTAAGCGTGCGTGCCTGAACAATGAGTCACTCAGCGCAAGCTGGCTCGGGTATCAGATCCCGAGGCGGGCGCGCGTCGCCGCCGAGCGGTCCCACAGATTGGGCAGCATCCGGTTGGCGTAGCCCGAGACGAACGGCTTCTGGTCGCCGCTGTCCGGCACGAAGACATGCCGCGCGACGGCGCCGATATTGGCGCCGTAGGCATGGATGCTGATCGAGGCGCGGTCGGGAAGGGCGTTCTCGACGAGATGGATGTCGCCGATCTGCGGCGACACCGCGGTGACCATGCCGGGCAACAGGCATTCTTCGCCGGCCGGGGTCAGATGGCCGGACGCGTCCCGCGCATAGTTGCGCGAGGTCTCGGCGCCGCGCAGCATGCCGATGATGCCCCACACGGTGTGGTCATGCACCGGCGTTTTCTGGCCCGGTCCCCACACGAAGCTGACCACCGAAAACCGCTCGAGCGGGTCGCAATACAGCAGGTATTGGCGATATTGCGCCGGGTCGGGCATCGCGAATTCCGGCATCAGCCAGTCGTCCGCCGCGACAAGGTCGCGCAAGGCGGCTCCGCCTTCGCGGCGGATCTCGCCTTCGTCCGCGCCGGCGTCGCACAGCCGCGTCAACGTGCACAAGAACTGCCGCAACCGATCCAACCCGTCCGCCATGCGGCCCTCCTGCTATTCGGAGCAGGCTGATGGTATCGCGATGGCCGCGGCGAAGTAATGCCAAAACGAAAGCGCCGAATTCACAAATGCCTATGTTTTAATGTGATAATTATGAGGCCAAGGTATGTGAATTAAAGTCATTTAACGTAGTGGGTACGGGATTTGCCGTTAGGCGAAGGCGTCGAACACCTGGCGCAATGCGGTGATCTGGTTGCCATCGGTGGAGAGCGGCACCAGTACCGGGGTGCGGATGCCCGCTGCCCGCCATGCTTCCACCCCGTCGCGGATCGCCGCCGGCGGGCCGAACAGCGTCGTGTCGGCGAGCCAGCGGTCGGTCAGATATTGCGGAATGTCGTCGCTGCGCCCCTCGGCAATCGCGCGCTCGATCGCGTTCATCTCGCCCTCGTAGCCGGCTTCCTTCCAGTAGTTGCGGTAATAGGGCAAGAGCCCGTAATGGCTCATGGTTCGGCGCAAGATCGCCTTTGCTTCGGGGATGTCGTCGCTGACGCAGGTGCGGATACGGTTGCCGATGAAAAAGCCCGGATCGGCGCGCCTGGCGGCGGGGAGAGCGGCGAGCGAGGCGCCCATCGTCGAGCGGCTGCCGCCGGAAAACACGATGCCGTCGGCGATCTCGCCGGCGAGCGCGATCATCCGCTTGCGCAATGTCGCGAGGACGACCGGCGGCAACTCGCCGATATCGTTGTAGGAACGATACTTGGCGACGAAAGCGCGGATGTCGCCGAGGGGCTTGCCCGGCGTCACCCCCATCCGCACATGGCTCGGACCGTGCGCGACGCCGATGCCGAACTGGAAGCGGCCGCCCGACACCTCGTGGATATAGGCCGCGGTGTGAGCGAATTCCTCGACCGTCTGGGCATAGATCGGCGCGATCGCGGTGGCGAAGGTGATGCGCTCGGTGGCCAAAGCCAGCGCGGTGCACTGCGCCATGTTGGCGTAGGAGCTCGATACCGAGATGCCGGCGAAGCCGCGCCGCTCGATCTCGCGGGCAAGATCGAGCGTGGCATGCCGGCGCCCCGGCTCGGCGACCAGGTTGAGGGCGGGCAGCGATGGCGGCATTGGCGTCTCCCGTTGTCGATCCGCTGGGTTGGGCCGCCGGGTTGGGTTATCGGCCGGTCGGATCGCCGAATCAGATGGTTGCCGAGCGTTAACGAATGACCTATGAGTACCGCCATGTCAAAGCCGCGGCGCATCGTCGCGCCGTTCCCCTGGGAGGAACCGATGAACGATCTGCGCGCGCCCCGGCGCCTGATCCGCATGTGGCGCCGCCGTGCGGCGGCGGCAATCGACCCCGTGGCTCATGCGCCCGGCGCTGCGAAAGACGCCGCGCCCGCTTCCCGTTCGGCCTTCACCCCATCGGGTCAGCCGATCGAGGATCAGGTCCGCAAGGCGTGGCTGCCGAGCGGTACGGGTCTCGCCACTTTCTGAAGACGGCCGGAAACCTGCGGCCCGTCCACGAGCGCCGCGGCGGCGACGAGCGGCACGGGCGTTCGCCGGGCACCAGGGTGCGCGCTCCCGTCCATTGACGAACCTCCCGGCAGCCGGCTACGAAACACGCCGCTCGCGGCCCGCGACCTGGCCGCATCCGTTCTGCGAGGAACAAGGCGATGAAGCCGACCCGGCGTCCGGCTAATCCATGCTTTTCATCCGGGCCGTGCGCCAAGCGGCCGGGCTGGTCGCCCGAAATATTGGCCGGCGCGCTGCTCGGCCGCTCGCACCGCTCCGCCCCCGGCCTGCAACGGCTTGTCGAGGTGATCGAGCGCTCGCGCAAGCTATTGCAAATGCCGGACGACTACCGCCTCGGCATCGTGCCGGCTTCGGATACCGGCGCGGTCGAGATGGCATTGTGGTCATTGCTCGGCGCGCGCGGCGTCGACCTGTTGTCATGGGAGAGCTTCGGCGAGGGCTGGGTCACCGACGTCACCAAACAGCTGAGGCTTGCCGATCTGCGGCTGTTGCAGGCGCCCTACGGCAAATTGCCGGACCTCGCCGCGGTCGATCCCGATCGCGACACCGTGTTTGTGTGGAACGGCACGACCGCCGGGGTGCGCCTGCCCGATGGCGACTGGATCGCCGACGACCGCAAGGGGCTGACGATTTGCGATGCGACCTCGGCAGCGTTCGCGATGCGGCTGCCGTGGGACAAGCTCGATGTCGTCACCTGGTCGTGGCAGAAGGCGCTGGGCGGCGAAGCGGGGCACGGCATGCTGGCGCTGTCCCCACGCGCCGTCGCGCGCCTCGAAAGCTATACGCCGCCCTGGCCGTTGCCGAAACTGTTCCGGATGACCTCCGGCGGCAAGCTGATCGAGGGCATCTTCAAGGGCGAGACGATCAACACGCCGTCGATGCTGTGCGTCGAAGATGCGATCGACTCGCTGAAATGGGCCGAGCGGGTGGGCGGGCTCGACGGGCTTGTCGCCCGCGCCGAGGGCAACCTCGCCGCCGTCGCTTCCTGGGTCGAGCATTCGTCGTGGCTGCAATTCCTGGCCGAGGAGCCGGCGACGCGGTCGTGCACCTCGATCCAGCTGTCGATTGCCGACCCGTGGTTTCTCGGCCTGTCGCCCGAATTGCGGTTCAAGACGGTGCGCTCGATGACGGCGCGGATCGAGGCCGAAGGCGCCGGCTATGACATCGCCAGTCATCGCGACTCGCCGCCCGGC
>DATLTH010000309.1:0-3483 GCA_035533695.1 Allostellaceae bacterium
GCCTCGCGCAGCTTTTGATAGAGGCCCATTTCCTGCCAGCGCTGGACGAGCTTCGGCTCGAGCACCGGCAGGCCGCCGCGCATCGCAAACTCGGTTTTCGGAAGAAAAACAGTCGGCCGGTAATCCGTCGGCATCGGACAGCCCCTGGATGAATGCAGCAACACGAAAACGCCCCGATCCTCAGCCGAGGATCGGGCTCCTAATTCGCAGCATCCACGAGCGGCCGGTCAGCATGGCGCCGGTATATAGCAGCGACGCTTAACAAATTCGAGGCGCTCATGCCGGGATGGCCGCAAGAATCACCCGTGCCCGCGCGGCGTCCTCGGCGATCTGCGCCTTTAGCGCATCGAGGCCGGCGAATTTCTGCTCGGGGCGGATGAAGTCCAGCAGCGACACCCGCAGATGGCGGCCATAAAGGTCCTGGTCGATGTCGAAGAGATGCGCTTCGAGCCGCGGCTCGGGCGTGCCGACGGTGGGTCTGAGCCCGATATTGGCGACCCCGCCTACCGCGCGGCCGGCGAACGGGTCGTCCGGCCCGTCGCCCGAGACGCGCACGGCATAGACGCCAAAGGCCGGGCGCAGATACTCGCCGAGGCCGAGATTGACCGTCGGAAAGCCGATCGTGCGGCCGCGCCGGTCGCCGACCATGACGCGCCCGTCGATCTCCCAGAAGCGGCCGAGCTGGGCGGCCGCCTCGCGCGGCTTGCCCGATTTCAGCAGTTCGCGGATATGGGTCGAGGAGTACACCGCTTCGTCCGGGTCGCGCACCGGCTCAACGACGGTCAGGCCAAAGCCGTGTGCGGCGCCGGCTTCGCGCAGCAATTCGGGCGTGCCGCTGCGGCGGTTGCCGAAGGTGCAATCGTGCCCGACCACGATGTGCGCCACCCCGACCGTGCCGAGCAATACCTCCTCGACGAACGAATCCGCGCTCTTCTTGGCGAAGGCCGCGTCGAAATGCTGGACGAACAGCAGATCGACCCCAAGCCGCGCGATTTCGCGCTCCTTGACCCGGAACGGGGTCAGCCGGAACGGCTCGCCCTCGGGCATGAAGAGGCTGCGCGGATGCGGCTCGAAGGTCAACACCGCGGCGGGCCGGCCCTGCGCACGGGCACGGTCGCGCGCGGTCCCGATCAATGCCGCATGGCCCCGGTGCAGCCCGTCGAAATTGCCCATCGCCAGCACCGCGCCGCGCGGGTGGCTCGATCCGGAACCGGGATGACGGACGATGCGGAGCACGGGTGCGGTTCGCAGCAAAATCTCAAGGACGCAGTGTCGGCGAAAATAGCGGTTGATGGCGCACCATGATAGCGGGTCGCGCGCCGGACCGCTAAAAGCAGATGCTATGGCGGGGACACAGACGACAGACCCGAGCGACCCGGCCGCGCCGCTGCGCGAGATGTGGTACTACGCCTTTCCAGCCGCGCGCCTCAAGCCGGGCAAGATGCTGTCGCGGCTTTATCTCGGCGAGCCGGTGCTTTTCGCGCGCACCCGCGCCGGCGTCGCCTTCGCACTGCGCGACGTCTGCCCGCATCGCGCGATGCCGCTGCATTACGGGCGATTCGACGGCGCCGAGGTCGAATGTCCCTATCACGGCTGGCGCTTCGACGCGCAGGGGCTATGCCGCCTGATCCCGTCGCTGACCCGCGACAGAAGCTTCGATTTGAGCCGCGCCGGGGTCAGGACCTATCCGGTGCAGGAGGTGCAGGGCAACCTCTGGATATTCTTCGGCAGCGATGCCGATGCCGCGCCGCCGGTGCCGATCCTGCCCGGCCTCGATGCGGGTTGCACCCCCGATCTGACTTACAGCGTGCGCATCCCCGGCCCGCTCGACGCAGCGGTCTTCAACCTGGTCGATCCGACGCACAACCCGTTCATCCACGTCTCCTGGTGGTGGCGCAAGCGCGGCTCGATCCATGACAAGAGCAAGTCGTTCGCCCCCTCTCCATTCGGCTTCACGATGCTGCCGCATCCGCCCTCGGCCAATTATGCGCCGTACCGGCTGCTCGGGCGCGAGGTCGAGACCGAGATTGTCTTTCGCCTGCCGAGCACCCGCATCGAACATGTGCGGTTTGGCCGCCACCGTTTCGTGACCCTCAACACGATCACCCCGATCGACGCCGATCATGTCGAGGAAAGTTATGCCGCCTACTGGAACACGCCCGTCCTGACCGCGCTCAAGCCGGCCGGACGGTGGATCGTGCGCAGCTTTGCCGCCCAGGACGGCGGCGCGGTGCGGCGACAGGGCGGCGGTCTGCGCTACCGGCCGCCGCTGATGCTGATCGACGATGGCGACACGCAGGCAAAATGGTATTACCGCCTGAAGCGGGAATATGCCCGCGCCTGCGCCGAGCAGCGGGCGTTTATCAACCCGGTGGCGCCGCAGGTTCTGCGGTTTCGCAGCTGATCGGCGCAGCGGAGGCCGAGACGTGGTGGATCCTGCCGGCCCGGTGCGTGAGGCATGGTATTACGCCGTGCCGAGCCATCATCTGCGACCGGGCCATCTGCTGGCCAGAACGATGCTGGGCGAGCCGCTGGTCCTCGGCCGAGGGGTCGACGGCACCGCCTTCGCCCTGCGCGATTTGTGCCCGCACCGCGCCATGCCGCTGTCGGCCGGCCGCTTCGACGGGCATGAGATCGAATGCTGCTACCACGGCTGGCGCTTCGACGCCGGCGGACGTTGCACCGCGATCCCGTCGCTGGCGGCCGGCCGCGATTTCGACCTCGGCCGCGTTTCGGCAGCGCGATACAGGGTGCGCGAAACCCAGGGCAATCTCTGGGTGTTTTTCGGGAGCGACCCGCAACAGGCGCCCGAGATACCGGCGCTCGACGGCTTCGCCGCGACCGAGCCGCCGCGGATGACGCACAGCGTGCGGTTTGCCGGTCCGTTCGACCAGGCGGTGATCGGCTTATTGGACCCGGCGCACGGCGCCTTTGTCCACCGCTCGTGGTGGTGGCGGACCGGCCGGGCGTTTCAGGAAAAGGCCAAGAGTTTCGAGCCCTCGCCCTACGGGTTCACGATGGTTCCGCACCCGACCTCATCGAATTCTCGGGCCTACCGACTTCTTGGCACCGGGCTGCAGACGACGCTCATCTTCCGCTTGCCGGGGGTGCGGGCAGAGATAACGCGGGCGGGCCGGCATACGCTCTGCAACATGACCGCGATCACGCCGCTCGATAGCGCGCACACCGAGATCAATCACTGCATCTATTGGACCGCACCCTGGCTCAGCGTGCTGAAGCCGCTGCTGCGCCCGTTCCTGCGCTCTTTTCTGGGCCAGGACCGCACGGCGATGGCCCGCCAGGGCGAGGGGCTGCGCTTTGATCCCGTGTTGTCGCTGATCGATGACGCCGACACGCAGGCGCGCTGGTACTACCGGCTGGCCGAGGAATACCGCCGCGCCCGCGCCGAGGGTCGCCCGTTTCAGAACCCGGTCATCCCGCGCACGCTGCATTGGCGCAGCTGACCGACGACGGAGCCGCCTG
>DATLTH010000310.1:0-4592 GCA_035533695.1 Allostellaceae bacterium
CGCTACCTCGCGGCGAGCCCGGAATGGATCGCCGCGTTCGGGATATTCCGCTTTCCGCTGGCCGGCAATCGCCACGCCGAACTGAGCGCGGCCGGTCTTGCGCTCGATCAGGTAACGCAGCGCGCCTTGGCCGGCGAAACGATCGAGAGCGACCGGATCGGTGGTGATGATGCGGCGCAACCGGCGGTGGCGGGCACTGTCGGCGCCCGTCCCTATCGCGATCCGAACGGCATGGTCGCGGGCGTCATTGTGACCCTGCATCTCTCGGGGCAAGACCCGACGGAGCTCCTCGGACGTCGCGAATTTGTCCACCTGTTGCGCGACGCGCTCGCCGCCCTTGATCGGCAGTCTCGCGCGATCGTCGTCGTTGCGCTCGATCTCGACGGGTTGCGCAGCGTCAACAATTTGCACGGCGTTGCGGTCGGCGATCAGGTCGTGCAGATCATCGCGCGGCGGCTGGTTTCGGGTACCCGGTCGCGATCTGACGCGGCAGCGGCCGCGCGGCCGAGAGATGGGGTCTGCCGGCTCGGCCCCGGTCAATTCGGCGTTGTCGGCGAGGCCGGAGCGCCCGATGGGGCGGAGGCGCTGGCCAGGCGGCTGCTGCGCATTGTTGCCGGCCCGATCGCGATCGGCCCGCTCTCGCTTCGGGTGAACGCCAGTGCCGGCCTCGTGGTCCCGACCGGGGCGCATCGCGATGCGGACGATGTGCTGCGCGATCTCGACCTTGCATTGCAGCAGGCCGCGGCGCTCGGCCCGAACAAGGTGATCGCCTGGGAGCCGTCGCTGACCGAGGCGGCAACCCGGCGCTACTCGCTCGCCGAGCGGTTGCGGCGAGCGTTCGACGACGGCGAACTGCTGTTGCACTACCAGCCTGTGCTGCGTCTCTCGGACAGCCGGATGGTCGGCGCCGAAGCGCTCTTGCGGTGGAACCATCCGAGCGACGGCCTGGTTGCCGCCGCCGCCTTCGTTCCGGCGCTCGAAGCATCGGGCCTGATCGTGGAAGTCGGCTGCTGGGCCATTCGCGAGGCGGTGCGCCAGGTCGAATCCTGGCGGATGCTGTACGGCCGCGACATCATCGACTGGGTCAGCGTCAACCTCTCCGGACGGCAGTTCAACGACCCCGAGCCGCTGCTGACGACCGTGCGGACGATCCACGACGGGGGATTTTCGATCCATCGCCTCAAGGTCGAGCTCAGCGAGACGGTGTTCATGCATAACCCCGAAATCGCCCGCGCGGTTCTGACCGAGTTGCAGGCCCTCGGCGTCGGCGCCGCGATCGACGATTTCGGCACCGCCTATTCGTCGCTCAACACCCGGCGGCATTACCCGGTCGACACGATCAAGATCGACGGTGAGTTCGTGGCGCAGGTCGGCACTGCCGAGGGCGAAAAACTGACTCAGGCATTGCTCGACGTCGCCCGCACCTTCGGCGCCGTCACCGTCGCCGAGGGCATCGAGACCGAGACGCAGCGCGATTTTCTGCGCCGCAGCGGCTGCGAACTCGGGCAGGGATATCTGTTTGGCGAGCCGATGGGCGGCGCCTTGCTCGGCGCCTACGCGCTGACCCATGCGGTCAATGGTGGTCACCGGCCGCGATCGTCCCGCGCGCCCGCCGAAACGATCAGTCCTCCGACATCAGCAGGTCCGTTACGCGCAAGGTGATAGCGTGCGGCAGGTGGCGGACGGCCAGCGCGACGAGCCGGTTCATCGCTCCGGTGATCACCACCCGGCGGCCGGCGATGAGGCCGCGATAGGCGAGCCGCGCGACCTGATCGGCCGGCATCATCTTGCGCAGATGGCGGGCCATCAGCGAGCGCTCGGCACCGGCCACGTCAAAAAACCGCGTCGCCGTCGCGCCCGGACACAAGGTCGTCACACTGACCCCGGTGCCGCGCAGTTCGCAGGCCAATGCCTCGCCGAGGCTCAGCACATAGGCCTTGCTGGCGAAATACGTCGCCATGTGGGGACCCGGCTGAAACCCGGCGACCGAGGCGACCAGCAGGATCCGCCCGCGGCGGCGGGCGACCATGCCCGGCACCAGCAATCGGGTAAGCTCGGTCAACGCCACGATGTTGACCTGCAGGATGTCGCCAATCCGCGCCGGATCGCCGCGATCGAAGCGTCCCGCCGCGCCCAAACCGGCATTGTTGACCAATACGTCGATGACCAGACCGCGGGCCGCGATGTCGGCGGCGAGGGAAGCGGCGGCGCCAGCTTTGCTCAGATCGGCGGCGATGACCGTCGCGGCGATGCCCGACAGGCGCAATTCGGCGGCGAGCGCTTCCATCGGCTCGACGCTGCGCGCCGCCAGCACGAGGTCGTGGCCGTGCTGCGCCAATTCGCGCGCCAACGCCGCGCCGATCCCGCCCGAGGCGCCGGTGACGAGGGCGGTGGGTCGGGTGGTGCTGTCCATAGGGTCAGGCGCGCAGCCGCACCGGCGGCACGTCGCGCGGGACGATCAGGGTGCAGCCGGTCGTTGCCCTGACCTCATCGACCGTGACGCCCGGCGCGATTTCCTTGAGCGCCATGCCCTCGGGGGTGATCGCGAACAGCCCGTAATTGGTGATGACGAGATCGACGACGCCCTTCGCCGTCACCGGAATCGCGCAGCGCTCGACGAGGCGCGGGGCGCCGCGGCGGGTCGTCTGTTCCATCGCGACAAAGACATGCTTGGCGCAGGCCGCCAGGTCCATCGCGCCGCCGATGCCGCCGCCCTTCTGCCCGGCCATCTTCCAGTTGGCGAAATCGCCGTTGGCGGCGACCTCGTAGGCGCCGAGCACGGTCACGTCGATGCGGCCCGAGCGAATGAGGCCGAACGAATCGGCGTGGTGGACGATCGCCGCCCCCGGCCGCAGCGTCACATGCTGGCCGCCGGCGTTCACGAGGTGCAGGTCCTCCCTGCCGGCGCCGGTCAGCGGGCCATAGCCGATGACCCCGTTCTCGGCATGGAAGATGATCTCGTTGTCGCCGAAATCATAGTTCGAGCACAGCGTCGGAATGCCGATGCCGAGATTGACGATCCAGCCGTCCGCGAACTCCATCGCCAGCCGGTCGCACATCTGCTGGCGGGTCAGCCCCTTCGCGTCGCTCATGCTCATCTCCAATAGTTAACGCAAAGGGCGCAATGGATACGCGATGGTCGCGAAGACTCACAGTCCATGGACCAGCCTCACGATCCCGTCGCGCATGTGCGCGACATTAAAATTCAGCAGGAACCCGAGCCGAAACCCGCCGAGCTTCAGATAGCTCAGCAGCTGTCCACGGTGCACAGGCAAGATGGTTGGGACAGCTTTCAGTTCAACGACAACCAGACCACTGACGAGAAGGTCGATCCGATAGCCGTTTTCGATCCTCAGCTCCTCGTATCGGATCGGGATTGAGACTTGGCTTTGTACAGCGATCCGATTTTTTTCGAGTTCGTACGCCAAACACGTTTCATATGCGCTTTCGAGCAATCCAGGCCCGACGGCCGAATGGACCTTCATCGCCGCACCGATGATCGCGTGCCCGATGTCTTCTTCGGTCACCTTCGCGTCCTTTGCGCTATCTACTCCTCTCGGCTTCGTATTTTGCGACCTCGGCGGGGCGCATCGGCCACCAGCCTTCGGGCGGCGGCGGGATTTTGACCATGCGGTGGACATAAATGCCGGGCAGGTGCACGTCGTCGGGGTCGATCGCGCCGCGGGGGAGAAAATCCTCCTCGACCTCGACGATCGTCACCTTGGCGGCCATTGCCATCAGCGGGTTGAAGTTGCGCTGCGAGCGGCGGAACAACAGGTTGCCCGCTTCGTCGGCCTTCCAGGCGCGGATGAACGCGTAATCGAGCGGCAGCGCCTCTTCGAGCAGGTATTCGCGGCCGTTGAAGATTCGGGTCTCGCGCCCCTCGGCGAGTTCGGTGCCGACCGCGGCCGGCGTATAGAAAGCCGGGATGCCGGCCCCGGCGGCGCGCATGCGCTCGGCGAGCGTCCCCTGCGGCACCAGTTCGGCCTCGATCAGCCCCTTGTCGACATATTCGGTTAGGGCGAGGCGCTGCGAGGCGCGGGTCGGCGCGGTGAACGAGCAGATCGCCTTTGTCACCTGGTCGTTGCGGATCAGCCACTCCATGGTCGGCGCCTCCTCGGGCATCGTGGCGCCGCCGCGGGTGCCGTTCGAAACGCAGGTCAGCCGCTTCGCGCCCTGCTTCGTCAGCGCGCCATAGAGGTTGATCGGCATGCCGACGACGGCGAACCCGCCAAAGCCGATGACCGAACCATCGGGGATGTCGCGCACCGCATCGGCGAAGCTGGCGAAGACTTTGGATTTGGGCATTTGGCCTTCCCCCTTAAACCATACCGGCGAAGGCCGGTACCCACGATTCAACTGCCCGGGCCGCGGACAAGTGGGTCCCGGCGTTAGCCGGGACACCAAACTATACTTACCGCAACTGCGTGCCCTGGCTCTCGCCGGTCAGGAAGATGTTGGGCTTGAGGAAGATCGACAGCACCAGCGCGCCGTGCGGCGATTTCGCGATGTGGCGGTTGCCCTTGGGGCGCCAGACGTAGTTGCCGGCCGTGACCTCGCCCTCGTCGTCGACGAGGCTGCCTTCGATGACA
>DATLTH010000311.1:0-3207 GCA_035533695.1 Allostellaceae bacterium
CTCGACATTCTCCAGGCCCTCCAGCGACTCGATCGACGGGCATAGGATGATGTTCTCGTTGGCCCACGGCGCGTATTCGCTTGCGTGGCGGGCGCCGTAGCTCCTGTACCCGGTGTGCGGCCCCTGGCCGGAGATGCCGCGGTTGCCGAGCGGCGGATACTTCGCCAGGCGGACGATCGCGCGCGCCTCCTCGGCGGTTTCCACCTCGGACACCTGGATGCCCATGATCCCCTGATCGAGGATGCCGGGAATGAGATGCGCGAATGATTTGTGGATCCGCACGATGGCCGAGACGTTCGTGGCCTGGAACCAGCTCGCCAGGTTGGCGATCGTTTCCATGTCGAACGCGCCGTGCTCGTGGTCAATCGCGCAGTAGTCGAAGCCGGCCGCCTCGATAATCCAGGGAACGCCGCGCGAGGCGAACTCCTTGAGCCCGGTGCCCAGCGCCGCTCGTCCTTCGCGCACCGCCCGCCATATGCTGTTTTCTTTCATGCTCGCTCCAGGCTGCCTTCATATTAGCCCGTCATCGACGACCGGAATTGATATGCATGGCCTGTTCGATCCAGGGCACCTGAGGGCTTGCCCGTTTTGTATCAGATCTGTACGTGACAATCCCGGCTTATCCTTGAGCGATCGGCGGCAGTTTCGGGGCAGTGAGTTCAGTGAGGGACCCTCGCTGGAGGCGGCGGCAACGGGGGGAAGATGTCGATCAGCATTGAAGATGTGGGCGATCTGATCGGCGATCTCGATCAGGCGGTGGCGGCCGCCGCGCTTGCCCGCTGACCCCGCGGTTCCCGGCGCCGCTGTCGCCGGACCGCTCGCCCGGCTGCGGGCGGCGTGGCAGAACGCGCTGCCGTCGCCGGTGGCGCGCCGGCTGGTCGCGGCACGCACGGTGCGCAGCCTCGGCCAGGGCGCGCTGTCGGTCGATTTTGCCCTCTACGCAAGGGCGCTGCACTGGTCTCCGGCCTTTCTCGGCGCAGTGATCGGGGTCGGGCTGCTGGTCAGCGCCGCCGCCACCGCCGTAGTCGGACCGCTCAGCGACCGCTTCGGCCGGCGCGGTTTCCTCGTCGGCTACGAGTTCTTTGCCGTCGTCACATCGCTCGCGGCGATCATCGTCGCCGGGCGATGGCCGCTCGCGGCGATCGCCGCGGTGGCCGGCTGGGGGCGCGGCGCCAACGGCGCTCCGGTCCTGTTCGGCGCCGTGGAGCAGGCGTGGCTGTCGCGCGCGGTGCCGCGGCGGGCGCTGAGCCGGGTCTTTTCCAACAACAGCGCGGCCGGCTTTTTCGGCACCGCGATCGGCATGGTCCTCGGCGGCTTGCCGGCGCTGCTGGCGCCGCTATTGCCGGGCGCGCTCGCCTATCGCCCGTTGTTCGCGATCACGGCGGCGGGCGAACTGGTCTGCCTTTGGCTGTTGCTGCACACGCCCGACCCGCGGATAACCGCTGACGCCCCGGCAGAGGCGGCGCCCGGCATCGAGCCGGCGCTGCGCCGCCAGGAGCACGGGCTGTTGCTGCGGCTCGCCGGCCTTAACGCGATGAACGGCGTTGGCATGGGCCTCATCGGGCCGCTGTTGTCGTGGTGGTTCGCCCAGCGCTATGGCGCCGGACCAGGCGCGATCGGCCCGGCGCTCGGCGCCGCCACCGTCGTTTGCGGATTTGCTGCGATCGGGGTGGGCCTCTTGGGGCGCCGGTTCGGTGCGGTCGGCGTCGTCGTCGCGATGCGGGCGGTCGGACTCGTTCTCCTGGTGCTGTTGCCGTTCGCGCCGAGCTATCCAATCGCGGTGCTGTTGTTCGGCTTGCGCATGATCGCCAACCGCGGCTCGGCGGGGCCGCGGCAGGCTTTGGCGCTGGGGCTGGTGCGGCCGCACCGGCGCGGCCTCGCGGCGACCGTCAACAGCTTTTCGACGCAGGTGCCGCGCGCTTTCGGACCGGCGCTCGCGGGAGCCATGTTCGCGACCGGCATGCTGGCCGCGCCGTTCCTGCTGGGCGCCGTCTTCCAGGCGGTGTATCTGGCGGTCTACCTGCGGTTCTTCGCCGCCTACGACCCGGAGCGGCGCGGGCATTAATCCAGGGGAGGTGTGAGCGGTCCGTTTGACCGCCGGTATGGCCGTCGCCGAAGAAACCCCGGCGGTCGCATCCGCCTCCGCCAGCCCCGACCCAAAGACGGTATCCGTTCTTCCTGATCGTCGCTAATTCATTTCGAGGTGCCGCCGATGTTTGGTGTCGACAATACCGGGGCGCCTCTCGATGTGACCGCTCACATCATTCAGGTGGCCCTGACGCCGGTCTTTCTGCTGTCCGGCATCGCGACGCTGCTCAACGTGTTCTCGACGCGCCTTGCGCGGGTAGCAGACCGGGTCGAGGCGGTTAAGAAGGCGCTCGATGGCGCTGACGCCGCTGAAACCAAAGTGTTGTCCGCGCAGCTCTTGCATCTGCATCGACGATCGCTCGCGCTCGACGCGGCGGTCGTCCTTGGCGCGATCGGCGGGGCGGCAACCTGCGCTGCTGTCCTCGCCCTGTTCGTCGGTGCGTTACGCGAAGCGACGATCGCCTCCGTGCTTTTCGCGCTGTTCGGGCTCGCCGTCGGCTGCGCGCTCGGTGCTATCGTTGCGTTCACCACCGAGATGTTGATGGCCGGCACCGGCATCCGCGCCGAAGTCGCACAGAGCCGGCGCTCGGTGAGCCAGGACGATGCTGCGGAGGCGCAAGAGGGACAGCAGGGCGATAGCGAGGCGCGCGAAACCGCCGCACCATCAGGCGACGCCTGATTAACCGCGATTTACCGCTGCAGAAAACCGCGAAAGGCGCGATCCTGTATTCAATCCACAGAACTCATGTTCAGGATGTACCAGTTCGGCTATAACGTCAGGCAGAGTGTCATGCCTCTTGCATAAGGAAGCTGGCTGATGAAACTCATTTGCGAGTGCGGTCGCAAAGGCCAACAACATCTCGGTTGAAATGCCAACCACCTCAACGCCAGGGCTTGTCTCGTCAAAAGACAGACCATTTTGTGACCGATACCGGCGGCGAAAAAACCGACCAATCGATAAACCGGTAATCTCGTCGACATCGGAATCGACCTGATGTGATGCCTTGTCGATTTTCTTGTAACGGTACCAACGGCTGACAAATAACTGCCATTGTGCAGTCGCAAAAGTTTTGATCTGAGACGCCAAACTCGTCTCACTGGCCAGCACGTTGACATCCA
>DATLTH010000312.1:0-5515 GCA_035533695.1 Allostellaceae bacterium
GCAGGACCGGGATGCGCTTGCCGTTCTCGCGCTGCGACGGGGCGCGGCCGCGAGCGGCGATGGCGCGGCGACCCTCGCCGGCGATCATATCGTCGCCTTCGCCGAAGGGCCGGCCAGCGCTGCGGCCGGGCTCGTCAGCGGCGGCGTCTGCGCGCTGCGCCGCGCCGCCATCGACGCGTTGACGGCAGAGGATTCGCTGGCGGCCGATTTGTTTTCCCGTCTCGCCGCGGCGGGGCGACTGCGCGGCCGCCCGTTCGACCGCTATTTCGCCGCTGTCGATGCGCCCGAGCATCTGGCGCTCGCCCGCCGCGAGATCCCGCAGCGGCGCCGCCGGCCCGCGGCGTTTCTCGATCGCGACGGCGTCCTCAACCACGATGACGGGTATATCGGTGCGGTCGAGCGGTTCCGCTGGATCGAGGGCGCCCGTGCGGCGGTCAAGGCGCTGAACGATGCCGGCCTGTTCGTCTTTCTGGTCACCAACCAGGCCGGCGTTGCGCGCGGACTGTACGGCGAAGCGGAGGTTCAGCGCGTGCACGCGCACATCGCCGACGAGCTGAGGACGGCGGGCGCCCACCTCGACGATATCCGCTATTGTCCGTTCCACCCCGAGGGGGTCGTCGCCGCCTATCGCCGGGCAAGCGACTGGCGCAAGCCCGCGCCCGGGATGATTCTCGATCTGATCGGCTGCTGGCCGGTCGAGATTGCGGCAAGCTTTCTGGTCGGCGACAAGGAGAGCGATCTCGCCGCCGCCGCCGCTGCCGGCATCGCCGGATATCTGTTTCCCGGCGGAGATCTGGCCGCGTTCACTGCCGCGCTGTTGGCGGCCCGGACGCAACAGCCCGACAGCCCCGGCCCATCGCTTTCCCGTTCCGCATTGCGCCTGCCGAGGGTATAGTCCCCCGCAGCGCGCCGGATTGCGGGGGCGGCGGGCGCTGATGCGGGCCGCAATTTTGGATCCCCTTCCCGTCAGGTGAATTCGGGCTTCCAATGGTCGATCTCGTCCGCCGCATCCAGGCCGTTCGCAATGCCGGCGTTATTGGTGGCGTGCGGCCGCGCGATGCCACAAAGATTCTGACCTTCTTCGCATCGCTGAACATCTGGTTCTGGGCGATTGTCGGGCTGCCGACCCTGATCGCCGGGGTTTATCTGTTCGGGATCGCCTCGGACCTTTATTTGTCCGAGGTTCAGTTCGTCGTTCGCGGCCCGACCAAAAGCCCGATGAACGCGATCAGTGCGATGCTGCAAAGCGGGGCCTCCACCACGGTTTCGGAAGATACCTACGCGGTACATGACTATCTGATGTCGCGCGATGTCGTCCGCCGTTTGGAGCGGGAGGACAACCTGCGCGCCGTGCTCGGCCGGCCGGAGGGCGACATCATCAGCCGGTTCCCCGGAATCTGGTTCTGGCGCAACGATTTCGAGGCGCTTTACGAGGCCTATTCGCGTTTCGTTTCGGTCCAGATCGACAGCACCAGGGGGGTGAGCACCCTACAGGTCAAGGCCTACCGGCCGGAGGATGCACAACGGATCGCCCGCGCGCTGCTCACCTTCAGCGAGCAGCTGGTCAACCGCCTCAACGACCGCGCCCGGCACGATGCTCTCGCCGTCTTCCAGCGCGAGGTCGACACGACCGAGGCGCATATCGCCCAGATCCAGTCGAAGCTGACGGCTTATCGGATCAAAGAGAAAATGCTCGATCCGAAGAGCGCTTCCGCCGGTCCGCTCGAATTGCTGGCGCAGATGAACGGGCAGCTGGCCGCCGCCAAGGCGCGGCTCGCCGAGATCCTCAGGAACTCGTCACACAGCCCGCAAGTTCCGCTGGTCAGGACGCGCATCGCCTCGCTCGAAAAGCTGATCGCCGAGGAGCGCGCGAAGATCACCGGTAACGGCAACTCGGTTGCCACCGCAGTGGGCGAATACGAGCGTCTCGACGTCGAGCGCCTGCTGGCGGAAAAGCAGCTCGCCTCGGCCTTCACCTCGCTCGAAGCGGCGCGCCTCGAAGCGCAGCGCCAGCAGCTTTATCTCGAGACGATCGCGCGGCCCAATCTGGCAGACTACCCGCTCTATCCGAAGCGGGTCGCCTCGTTCGTCACGGTAGTCGCAACCTGCCTCCTCGTGTACGGCATCGCCTGGTTGCTGGTCGCCGGCATCCGCGAGCACGCCGGGGCCTAGCGGATGGCGGGTTCATTGCGCCTGTTGCGGCGCGATTTCGCGGTGCAGCGTCAGGTCGTCGGCGCGATCATGATGCGCGAACTCGTGACCCGTTGGGGGCGCAGAAATCTGGGCTTTGCCTGGCTGTTTTGCGAGCCGCTGGTCTTCGCCTTTTCGGTGATCGCGGTATGGTCCTATGTCCGCGCACCATTCGACCGCGGCCTGCCGATGACCGCTTTCGTGTGGAGCGGGTACATGCCGCTATTGATTTTCCGGCACGTGACCTCAGGCGCGCTGGAGTCGATCAGCAACTCCGCCGCCCTGCTGTATCATCGGCGGGTGACCCCGCTTGATCTGTTTCTGGGGCGACAGGGGCTGGAGGCGTTGGGCAACCTCGCCTCGGTTGCGGTATCTTTTGTTGTGTTCATCGCGATCGGGGCGATGAACTGGCCGGAAAATTACAGCCTGATGCTGTTTGGCTTTTTGTACACGACCTGGTGGTCGCTGTGCGTGGCGCTGATTATCGCCAGCCTGTCCGAGCGTTTTGAGGCCGTGCTGCACATTTGGCCGCCGGTCTCCTACCTGTATATCTTTTTCAGCGGTTTTTTTATTTTGGCGGACTGGCTGCCGCCGGATTTGCGGCGGATTGCGCTGGCGGTCGATCCGCCGCTGCATTGCTATGAAATGGTCAGGGGTGGATTGTTCGGCGACCAGCTGATGCATCCTCATTACGACGTCGCTTATCTGACATTCCTCCTCACGGTGTTAACGCTGATCGGATTGGCGTTGGTGAAGGATGTCCGCAAGCACCTCGAACTGGAATGATTCGCGTCGCGCAAGTCTCCAAGGACTACCATTCGGAAACCGGCGGCGGGGTGCACCGGGTCCTGACCGGCGTCGATTTCGATGTGATGCCCGGCGAGAAACTTGCCGTATTGGGCCGTAACGGCGCCGGCAAATCGACCCTGATCCGCCTGATCTCCGGCGTCGAGCTGCCGACCGAAGGCACGATCGCCTCGAGCATGTCGGTATCCTGGCCGGTTGGCCTGATGGGCGGGGTCGGGCCGAGCATGACCGGCAACGACAACATCCGCTTCGTGTCGCGGATTTACGGCAAGCCGTTCCAGGCGATGCGCGACTACGTCGATGATTTTGCCCAGCTCGGCAAGTTTCTGTCCGAGCCGGTGCGGACCTACTCGGCCGGGATGCGGGCCCGCTTGAACTTCGCCTTGTCGTTTGCCGTGGACTTTGATTGCTACCTGATCGACGAGGTCATCGGCGTCGGCGATCATCGCTTTCAACAGAGATCGTATGAAGAATTGTTCGTGAAGCGCGCGGACCGCACGTTGATTCTGGCCTCGCACGTGCCGCATATCGTTCGGGATTATTGTTCGCGTGCGATTGTCCTCAACCGTGGGCGGGCAAAGACGTTTGACGATTTGGAACTGGCGATTGCCATTTACAATGATCTGTAATCTGCGGCGGGCATGACCGCGCGACCGGACGACGCTCGACCGTCGCTGCGTCGAACGACATTGCTGTCGCGGCTTCGTCGGGCAATCCAGCTGCTCAGGACGGTCGACTTGGACGAGGTGTTCATCTCATTCGAAGCCCGGCAGCGAAAACTCGAACAAGCGCAGCGGGCCGTCGAAGCTGTCTTGGCTGAAACTCAATCCGCGATCGCGACGCTGCAGCAGCGGCCGGATCCCGTGGTGGTCGAGACCGGCCTCTTCGACATCAAGAACCTCGGATATGAGATCGGCCGCCGCCTCGCCGAGCAAACCCTTCTGCAACGGAGCGTCGGAGCCGATCATACCTCGCTCGCCTCCAAACTTTGCACCCAGAACGATTTTGCAACCGACTGGTTCGCCTATTGGTGCCAGGAGTTGAAGACGTTTCCGGTCTATCACCGCAAGGTATGGGAATTGTGCTACGTCGCGCAGGCATTGTTCGCCGACGGGCAACTGGTTGCCGGCCGCCGGGGGCTCGGCTTCGGCTGCGGCGAGGAGCCGCTGCCCAGCCTGTTCGCCAAATACGGGGTGCGGGTGACGGCGACGGACCTCGAGGCGACCCGGCCGGAAGCCCAGGTCTGGCGGCAGACGGCGCAGCATGCCGGCATGATCGAAACCATACGACGTCCTGAAATCTGCCCCGATCCGGAGCTGTTGGCCAATATCGAGTTCCGCCCGGCAGACATGAATGCGATCACCGATGAATTCTATGAGCAATATGACTTTTGCTGGTCGACTTGTGCCCTGGAGCACCTGGGCAGCCTGGAAAAGGGTTTGACGTTTATCGAAAATTCGCTGCGAACGCTGAAGCCCGGCGGCCTTGCAGTTCACACCACCGAATTCACCTTAAGCAAGCGCCAGACGATAGACAATCATCCGATCGTTCTGTACCAGCGTACGCATCTTGAGGAATTAGCCGATCGCTTGCAGGCGCAAGGATATCGGGTCTCGGCTTTTGATTTCAGTGTGGGCGACGGGATCATGGATCGGTTCATCGACATCCCGCCCTATTATGACCGCGATAATAATTTATTTCCTCTATACCATTCGGCGCACCTGAAACTATTGTTCGATGGATATGTCTGTACCTCGGTCGGCATCATCATCAAACGCTGATGCTGGTCTATTGCCGCAGCACGTTTGCCACGCGCTCGCGAATCTCGGGAGGGATGGCTTCCTGCGGGGTGAACGCCACAAAACCGAGGGCCAACCGCCCGTCGAACGCGGCGCGCTCGTTGTAGACGCGGATCTGCACGGATTGATCGGCCGAGTTTCCGATCGTCACCAGCAGCCGAGCTTCGACGACCTGCTCGCCGGTGACCTCGATCCGCGTATTCGCAAGTTGCGCGCCGGAAAAAACCTCGACGATGAAGCTCATGCCCACCGCTTCGGCCGAGAAGCCGAGTACGACATCGACCGCCCAGGCGCCGGGGGGCAGGTTGATAAAGGGCCCGTAGACGAGAAAGCGGGGGCGACCGGTGATATCGATCGGGCCATTGGTCAGGGCAAGAAGCGGTCCCGGCGGCTCCGTACCGGTGTAAAAGAGCTCGGGCTCCCACACCATCCGGGCGAGGTCGTGACCGGCGAAATGCCTGATGTAGGGTTCAAGAGCCCCGCTGACGATCGATTGCTGGCGCTCGGGCAGCCCGTTCCACCATGCCGATCCGTCGAGATCTTCCGGTGCGAGCCCTGCGGCGGCAACCTGATCGGCCAATACGCCGAGGGCGCTCGCCTCGATCGGGATGGCGAAGTGCCGAGCGATCGCCGCGACCGCTGCCCGGGGGTTCTGCCCGTCGTCGGGGGTCAGCACCAGGGCCTGCGGCACCTTCGTTATCGTCAGCAATGTCGCACAG
>DATLTH010000313.1:0-8770 GCA_035533695.1 Allostellaceae bacterium
GTCGTGCCAACGGGTTGCCCAGAGAGCAGCCGTAGCTATCTCGTAGCTAGTGAGAAGCGCTAATCGATCTAAGCCATTGAAAGAGCCTGTAGCTCAGCCGGTAGAGCAACTGACTTTTAATCAGTAGGTCTCGGGTTCGAACCCCGACGGGCTCACCAAGAAAACCAAGCGATTAGGAGATGCCGTAAGCGAGCGCAGCAAGCGCTAGGTATCCCCAAGGTATCCCACCACCCGAACTCGCGCCTGAAGCCGTCACGGTATGTTGCCGGGACGGAAGGTGTGCGTCCCCGGTGTGCGGCCGGCAGATCACCGATTCGCCGCTCACCTTCACGGCAGACAATCGGCGGGCTTTGGCATAGGCGACGGCGCTCCGGGCATTGAACCGCTTGGCGTTTCGGCCGGAGCCGACAGCATGGCCGCCGCACGCGACTCCGAAAAACCATATCTGCGCCAGATACATGCAGGGCGCCCGCCGGCGCTCCTTTTATCTTGCCGTCCGTAATTCGGGTGTTGGAAGCACGCCCCGTTCTGGGAAAACGAGTGCATGCGGGAGGCTGATGCGAAATCTGTAACGGGGCTTCCGAACCGCGGCCGATTTTCGAGATTACCCGTGGGACCATGCCGGCTGTGCCCAGATCACCCATCCCCGGCGGTGTCGAACTGGCGTTGGAGTGCGGCAAGGATGCGATCCCGAGTCTCTGGGTCATCCAGCTTCCGGAGCAGTTCGTTGTACATCTCGATCGCGCGCTCCATCCTCGCTTTGATCGTCGCTACGCTCGGCAGCCGGCCGCCCGGTGCCTTCAAACCCATCGCATGGCGGCGCTCGATGTAGCGCTTGCGGCCCGCCACCATCGCCCCGACGCTCGCACGCCAGTTCCGCGGACCAGTGCTCTTGCCGCCATGCCACTTGCAACGCTGCTTGCCTCTGAGCGCCCAAGCCTGACAGCGCCCGCGCCCGCCCGAGAGCTGAGCGCCGCAGCGTATATAGGAGCCAGTGCTGTCGTAGGAACGTCTGCGCATGGCGAACATCTAAGTCATAGGGAATAGTCGCTCGGTCAACCTGTCGCAAAATTTGCGAAGGGTCCTGATTCTGACGCGGCCGGTCCGACACCGGGTCTAGCTAGTCAGAAGTTCCCAAGCCAATGTCGGAGCATTTTCTTATCGCGCAAGGCCTTGACCTCGGCCTCGTGTCTCTCGCCCTCAGCCTCGCGCTCAGCCTGGATAGCGCGTTGTCGGACGATCTCAGGATCTCGGTCGAGCGCGGCGCGGTTCTTCGCGACCTTGGCGCGAATGCGGTCCGGGTCATGCTCTCTCTCGCTCCAAGCTACGCAAATGCCGAGCGCCAACCAAGCCAACAAGATTCCGCCGGCGATTTGTAGAATGAGCATGTGAACACCTCCTGATTGTCGAGCCGCACGCTGACGGCCTACTCGACCTCGCGATCCGCGCCATAGCGCACGGTCACCGGGTCCGCTACTTCTGCCGCGATTACCATCCGCAGAAGAATCCGGCCGGCCCGATGAACATTCTCCTATTTTGGGAGAATCGACGAGGCCAATTCTCATGGGGGAAGCCCGGCAACCTGGCTTCCCCAATTGCCCAAGACCATACATTCCCGAGCGGCATCGAAAATTTTGCGCCTTCCTGATCGCTGAACGCAAGACGGGCCGGACTGACGCTAACCGTGCTGGCCCAGCGCCTTGGTAAACCACCCTCCTATGTCGCCAAATACGAGGGTGGCGATCGTCGCCTCGATGTTGCGGAATATCTCGACGTTGGTTCTGCGATCGGTTTTGACCCATCTCAGCCGCTCCGCGTGCTGGCCCAGGAACATGATGGCAGGGAAGAACGGGACTGATGCCACGGTGGCAATTAGTAGGGAGCGCCCGTGTCATCGGCGCGTTGGTGCGCTGATCCGAGCCTGAATTTGCCTGCCGCAATAGAGTGGCGCAGGCTTTGCCCAGCTCCGCAGCGGTGGCGGATGAATCGGATCGCCCCATGTCAGCTCACGAGTAAGCATCGCCGTCATCGGATCGAGCGCAACCGGGGATCGCCGGGGCGGGCCGCTGGCACCGTCGAGGCTCGGATTGCCTGCCCACCCGAAAATGCCACCTGAGAGAAGCGTGCACGCCGCGGGATCGCCGCTCCGCAGCTCGGCGAGATGGTAAGTATGCCGGCCGCAATTGCCCGCTTTGCCCGGGCACCCCGCCGCGGCTCGCTCGGCTTGCATCACCAAGTCTCACGGCTCCGGCGCGTCTAGGTAGGCGACGATCCGGGCCAGGATATCGCCCGATAGCGCGTCAAGCGCGTTCCGGGACGCGTCGAGCAGAAGCTCGTGCAGGATATCGTCCAGGAGTTCTCCTGCCAGCGAGGACGCCGCGGGATCACCGCTCCGGAGTTCGGCAATGGTGAGCAAGCCGGACGCAATCGCCCGCTCCGTCCAGCGGCGACAAGCGCTGTGAAATGCGGTGCGGCAACCCGAGGTGCAGAACACTCGCGGCGAGCCGCCGCGGCGCGGGCGGCAGACTCGGCCGCACCACCGGCAGGCGGGCGAGGTCGTCATAGCGCCCTCAACTTCGGCAGCGCCGCCGCGATCAGCTCGCCAGCCAGGGCGACCGCCCGGCGCGGCGCCAGCGTGACAGCGGCAACGGCTGCGGCTTTGCGGTAAAGCGTCAGCGTGATCGCCGCGCCATCGTCGGACAGGATTGCGCGCCCGGTCGCGGGCATATCGACCGGCGTTTCGGCCGTGGCCTCGCACGCCTCGATCGCGGCGTTGACGCCTGCCAGCAGCGCAAGTGTACCGCCCTCGATCCCGTCGCGCGCCATTTGCTCGACCAGGTCGCCGCGCATCGCGATCAACCGAGCGCGTAGCTTCGCACGGCTATCGGTTTCCCTTTGACCCGGACCATCTGGCAACCCTGGGGCTTCGGACAGACCGGATAGACGGACATCCTCTAAAGAGGGATGTCCTGTCCTGTCCGGGTGTTCTGCCGAATTGCCCTGGCCGGACATGAGCGGACATGTCCGGGGTTGTCCGGTGTTTGTCCGGTGTCCGGTCACGGCTGAACAAGCCAAACAAGATCGCCCCATTTGCCGATCCGGCCGGCGGCCAATAGAGTATCGGCGGCGCGCTTGAACGCCTTTTGCTTGGTCTCCGGCTTGCTGCTGTCGGAAATCATTCCCTGGTAGCAGCACTCGCGCCATTGCGCTTCGCCGACGCAAGGCACCTCGGCGGGAATGTGATTATCGGCTGGCGGAATTTCGCCGGCGCGGGCAATGGCATCAGACAGCAATTCGAGCGCTCGCTTCTGCGACGCGGGTAGACCGCGCGTTGGCTTGCGGTCGGTCGCACCTTCGACCGGCTCGGCGATGCAGGATGTCACTGGGTCGCCGTCGGCGTCCCGGCCCAGCTCGACCGGCCGCAGCCGGAACGCGACCGCCTCTCCCGCAATGCCGTCGCGCTGCTTCGTGACGGTCGCAGTGGCGATGCCAGCGTTGCCGTTTCTTGCGACCGCAATCTCTGTGTCGACCGCGCAGCGCAGCAACGAATGGCCGCGACCGCCGCGGGTCGCATCCTTGCCGAGATGATGAACGGCGCAGACGTGGCAGCGCAACTCGTCGCGGAGTCGATCAAGCGAGCGCACCAGCGCTCCCATGTCGTCTGGCCCGTTCTCGTTGCCGCCGGCCAGGACTCGCGACACGGTGTCGATGATGATCAGAACCGGCTCATCAAGCCCGGCCTCGCGGATCGTGGCAATCAATCGGTCCACGTCGCCGGCGTCGGCGTGGCAAAGATCGATCGGCGACGTTATGGCGGCGAACGGGATATCTTGCTCGTCGGTGTGGTGGTGATCGCGCCAAACTGCCACCCGGTTCGCAATGCCTCTGCCGGCCTCGGCAGCAACGTAGATCACCGGGCCAACCATCACCTTCCGGCCGAACCACGGCAGCGCTGCGGCGACGTGCAGTGCCAAATCGATGGCGAGGAACGTCTTGCCCGATCCCGTCTCGCCGACGATGAGGCTCGTTTGCTGACAATCGAGCATCCCCTTGACCAGCGGCCGGCCGTCAAGCCGCGCGCGCATGTCGCGGAAGTGGACCAGCTGCAGCGGGTTCCGGCTGCTCTCGGGCGCGCCGCGGCCGTTGGCTGCCGGTGTGGCGCGCCTTGATCGCCTCATATCCGTCGAGGTCGGTCATCGGACGTGCTGCGGCTGGCGCGGCCGGGTCAGGCCGTCAGCGAAGGCGCGCCGAACCATCCGGTCCAGCTCGGCCGGCCGCCACGGACGGCGCGGGTCATGGCTGCGCATCTGCTGCGCCGCCCATTGCAGCGACTCGACCGCGAGCCCGGCCGGGATCATGCCGCCGGCGACAAGCCGGGCGATGCCGTAGGTCTCGCGGTTCAGCGTGTCGTGTTGCTGCCCGGCCGGCGCGCTGACGATCGCCATGACGGCGCCGTCGAGCGCTGCCTCGGCGTACGCGCCGAGCCGCTGGGGGCGGGTCGGCGGCGGCGGCACCAACTCGGGAGGTTCCGGTTCCGCCAGGATCATCCATTCCGGCATCGGCGGAATCGGCGTGTCGATTCCGAGAACTGAATCCCAGAAGCGTCCGGGACCGGGCGGCAGGATCAGCGAACCACGATCGCCGCGAATGTCGAGATACGGCCCCAGCTCGCCGGCGCAGGTCTTGACGAACCGGCCAGGCCAGCGGAACAGCACGGCGCAGCCGCCTTGCGGGGTGTGCGCGGTCGGCGCCACCGGGTGGAATGCGATCTCGAGCAATTCGAGCGTGTCGAAGCCACTTCCACCCGGTCGAATGTCGATATCGAGCGCGACGATGCCCGAAACCTTGCCGGTGACGATTGCCGGGGTGGCGTCCGCCCACCGATGCCACCAGTCGCCAATGATGATCGGGTCGAGCGTCGCGTCGTCCTTGCCGTGCGCCGTGAAGGGGTGCTTGTCTCGGCGCACCGGGAACACCGGCCAGCCGCGCGCGGCGTAGCCAAGCGCAGCATCGAGCGGCGTTGCGCGAAGCGGCGGCGTAGTGCTATCGATCCGGGATCGCTGCCCAGCGATTTCCAGATGCACGGCACCGGCGCTCGCCCGCGCCGGGCCGTGTTGTCTCGGCACGCCCGGTCACTCCGTCCCGCGCGGTTCGCTGGTGCTGCGGGCGCGCCGCTCGGCAAGCCAAGCGTCAAGATCGCGGCTGTCGTACACGATGACGCGACCGCGGGCCGTCGCCGGTCAGCCGCTTCTTTTCGAGGGTGGACTCGGCATAGCCGAGATAATCGGCGGCGGCTGGGGTCCGCAGCCGACGGTGTGCTAGATCGCTCATTCGCCAACGTCCTCCGTGAGAGGGTGGCGTAATGCTGCCCGACGCAACAGGCGCGGTCAGGGGAGGGTTTCGGCGTTTTTTCGGGTCAATCTCTCCCCTCTCCGTCGCTCGGCGCCGGTCTGCTGAGCCTCTACCTTCTTCACAAAATCCGCGTCGGTCTCGATCCCCGAAACGATAGTGGCAATGGTCGCCACGTGCGCGTGATAGGGACGGTCGAGCGTCCTTCGAAACACGCCCGGGAGGAACTCCGCGGCGCGCACTCTTAGTGCGCCCGCGCCCGTGTGCTTGTTCTGGCTCGCGCGCAGGACATGATCCGCGAGCGCGCCGAACCAACCGGCCGCCCGCTCCATTAGCTCCGGGAAGGCAACAACCTGGCGCTCCGAATCATCCGAGGCTTCAAACAACTCCGTCCACGGGGCGAAGACCTTGAGTGCCGTGTTGGTGCTGGTTTTGCCCGCGAGCGCGACGTGCGGCTGCGGACCCTTGCGGATCAGCTTAGCCAGGTCTTTGCAACTCGCCGCAACGTTTTGCAGGTGCTCCCTAACCTTGGCGGCCGGCAGGTCGAGCACCGGAAGTTTCTGATGCACCTCGTTGCGTGCCTGAACCGAGACGAGAACCTGACGAAGATGCGGGCCGAGAAGGAAGTGATCTTTCTGGGGTAGCCGCCTTCCAGGCACATCCCGCGGCCTGCTGTTGTGCTGTTCAATGATGCGCAGAAAGGGGGCAAGCCGCGGGTCGCTCAAGATCGCCTGGACTCGTTCATTGATTTGCCGCTCAGCCTGAGACGGCTCGGGCAGCATTGCGCGAAAGGACTCCGGAAGGTGCCGGCCGGCGAGCCAATCGTTTTCGGCTGCAAGCTGCTCCGCAGGCACGGCATCGGGCTGGCGTTGCCGTTGGGATTTCACGGCCAAGTGCGATCACGCGGCCTGTAGCGTCGGGATGGCGTCGATTTCGGCGGCCTTCTCGCGGCGCAGCCGTTCGAGGTCGTAGCGGGTCTGCAAGGCAAGCCACAGCTCGGGGCCGTTGCCGCACAGCTTGCCGAGCCGCAATGCCATGTCGGGGGTCACCGCGGCGCGCTCGGCGAGAACCGCGTGAAGCGCCTGCCGCGACACGCCCAGAAGGCGCGCGATCTCGACACGTGGCCGACCGAGCGCCGGCAGGATTTCCTCGCGCAACAGCTCGCCCGGATGCATCGCCGGCAGCCCGGTTTCGGTTCTCGGCTCGATCGTCAATGGTAGTCCTCCAAATCGACGGCGACGGCATCGGCGCCATCCCAGCCAAAGGTCATCCGCCAGTTTCCCGTCACCCGGATCGTCCAGCGCTCCACGCCTTGCAGCGGGTGCCAGTAGAAGCCCGGCAGGTTCAGTTGCTCGGGCCGGGTCGCGGCGTCGAGCGCTTGCAACATGCGCCCGACCCTGGGGACGTTCGGCACGCTCAACCCGCTCGGGTCGGCGGCCTCGAAATACCGCCTGAGCGCCCGGTTGCGGAAACTGCGTATCACCAGCGGAAACGTGATGCGGCAAACGGCAAACGTCAAGTGCCGCTTTACGCGGTGGTTATTCTTCTAACAGCTTGCGGAATTCAGCAATCGCCGTCCGCGAGCGTTCTTCCCGTTCCTGCTCGGTCATCTCCGCCTCCTGGCGTAGCTTGCGGCGTTCCGCCAAACGCTGGAACAGCACCCATACAGCGATGCCGCCCCACCACAAGATCGACCCGGCGATTATCCCGCTCCAATACCAGAGTGGCGACAGGCCGCTGATCCCCCCGGAAAACCAAGCGGACACAATCATGAATACGCCAAGCGCGGTTGCGAAGGCCGCCATCATGAGCAAGCCCAGCACGGCCTCGCCGATCTTTTGCGTGCATTTCCCGAGCGCGCTCATCCGGTCCCACCGATTATAGTGCCCGAACGCAGCGACAGCACCGTGCTTCCGCCTTTGCCGGCGTCGCCCACGTCACCGCCCATCGCCGCGGCGATCTTGCCCGCAACCACGGCGGCAGCGGCCTTCACCGGGTCGCTCGCCAGGTGCGCGTAGCGCGCCGTCGTGGCCGGCTGGCTGTGCCCGAGCATCTTGCCGATGATTGGCAAGCCCATGCCGCTCGATGCGGCGACGCTGGCGAAGGCGTGCCGCAGATCATGCAGCCGCACGTCGTCAAGCCCGGCCGGCTGGCGGATCGCGCGCCACGGCTTTTCGAGGTTGACCAGCGCCGCGCCCGGCTTGGCGCCGACGATGACATAGGGGTTGCCGTCGAGCCGCGGCAATGTGACAAGCACGGCGAGCGCCGGCGGCGGTAGATGCAACGTCTTGGCGCCGGTCTTGCTGTCGGGCAGCCGCGCTTCACCGCGCTCGAAATCGATCCATTCCCATTTGAGCCCGCGCACTTCGCCGAGCCGGGCGCCGGTGAACACCAGGAGCTTGACCGCGGCGACCGCGTAGGGCGAGCCGTCATGCGCCGCCAGCGCCTCGCCGAGCCGCGCCAGCTCGGCCGGCGACAGCATGCGCTCGCGCTTGCGCTCGGCGAACTTCTCGACATGGCGGCAGGGGTTCGACCCGTCCGGCCGCAATCCCCAGCGCTCGGCAAGGTTGAACATCTTGGACAGCACCGCGAGCACGCGGTTCGCCTGATAGGGCGCGGCCCGGTTCGCATGGTGCAGCTTGGTGACATCGGCGCGGGTCACGTCGGCCGCCTTGCGTCTGCCGAGCGCCGGCAGGATGATCCTGTCGAGCAGTCGGCGGTATTCGGCTGCGGTGCTGCCCTTGCGCTTGGCGTCGGCATGTTCGGCAATGAAGCGGTCGGCGAGGTCGGCAATCGTCGGCGCTTCCCTGCGGGCCATCTTGTCGGCGGCCGGGTCGGCGCCGTCCTCGATCAAGCCGAGCAGCGTCTTGGCCTCTTTGCGCGCCGTCTCGGGTGTCCAGGGCGAACCATGCCGGCCGATCGTCAGCTTGCGCAGCGGCGCTCCGCGGCCAGTGCCGACGCGGTAATGCAACACGTAGCTCTTGGCGTCGCCGCGCTGCACCCGGACGCCAAAGCCCTTAAGCTCGCTATCCCACAGCACCGCTTCGGCGCCATCCGCCGCCGCCCTCAACGCGTCTACCGAGCGCTTGGTGATCTTGCCGCGCATCGCCCCGGCTCCCTGTCATCGGATCAGCGGAACGGCTGTTCCAGGTCTAGGTATCCCCTAGGTATCACCAAAAATCAAGTCTGCGGAAACGATCGGCTACAAGCGGCGGCCTATGATGTTGATTTACTGTGCTATCGACGGCTGGCGGCAACGTCCGGAAACCCAGGATCGGAAACTTTTAATCAGTAGGTCTCGGGTTCGAATCCCGACGGGCTCACCAAGAAAACCAAATGGTTAGGAGGACACTTGGAGAGGAGGACGGCGGGACGGCTACAGCGGGGCTACAGGAAACGCGGGCGATAGCCGCTTCGTCGG
>DATLTH010000314.1:0-3324 GCA_035533695.1 Allostellaceae bacterium
TGGCCGAACTGGCGGGCGATGTCGGCGCCAAACACCTGATCGGCGAACACGCCGACCTGGTCTGCGAAGTCGAGATGGATTCGGACGGCGTGCTCGTCGATATCGACACGCCCGACGCGCTGGCCGCCCTGCGCGACAAGGTGAAGCCGAGCGCGGCGTAAGGTCTCCTCGCTCGCCGCTAATCCGGATCCGCGAGAAGGTCTGCGATCGCCGCCTCGTCGGCGCAGGCGAGCACGCGCTGCGCGGTATGGCGCTCGAAGCCCGCGCGGGCGAAGACGCCCAGCTCGCGCTGGCGAAAAGCTGCATCCGAAGGTCCGCGCCGGAACGGCCCGAGCCGGCGGCGGCGGGCAAAGGCGCAAGCCGCGGCAAGATCGGGATCGGTGACGTCGCTGCGCAATGCCGCCACGGCCGCCGCCGCATCTTCGGCGCCGACGCCCTTGGCCGCGAGCCCGGCCGCGATCCGCCGCACCGGCTCGCCACGGGCGAGGCGGCGGCGCGCCCGGCCGGCGGCATAGGCTGCGTCGTCGAGCATCCCGGCCGCCCGGTAGCGGGCGATCAGCGCGTCGATCAGCTCGCCATATTCCGCAACCGTCGTCCGCTCGCCACCGAGACGCCGTCGTGCCCGGCGCTTCAGCACAAGCCGCAAATTCTCGGCCGAACTGGCATAGCGCTCGAGATAGAAGAGCGCCCATTTCTCCAGGAGCGCCGGGTCGAGCGGCGCCGCCTCGCCCGCGGTCACGCGGCGTCGTTGAGGCGCAACCCCGCGGCCGGCCAATCGACCGCCACGAGGCGCCCGGTCCACGACAGCGTGATGTAGGCGGTTTTCATGTCGGGGCCGCCGAAGCAGATGTTTGTCGTCATCGGGTCCGGCATCGGATGATGCTCGACATGCCTGCCGTCGGGCGAGATCACGGTGATGCCGCCGTTGATCAGCGTCGCGACGCAAATCCGCCCGTCCGCCTGAACCGCCAGCGAATCGAACCGCTGATAGCCGCCCATGCCGGCGACCAGACGGCCGCCATGCGGCGACGGCCAGGGCTCCTTCTGCACGACGCCGGGCGCCTCGACCCTGAACGCCCACAGGCGCGCCGCCTCGGTCTCGGCGACATAGAGCGTCTTGCCGTCGGGCGACAGGCCAACCCCGTTCGGCGTCACCATCGGGTACGCGACCTCGGTGATGAAGGAGCCGTCGGCCTTGGCGTAATAGAGCGCGCCGATATCCATGTCGCGCGGCCGCCGCTTGCCGAGATCGGTGAAATAGAAGCCGCCATTTGCGTCGAACACCAGGTCGTTCGGGCCTTTGAGCGGCACCTCACCGCACGCGCGATAGAGCACCTCGACCGCGCCGGTCGCCATATCGACCCGCTCGATGCGCCCGCCGGCATAATCTCTCGCCTGGGTCAAGGGCCGGATATGGCCGCCTTCGCGGTGCCACTCGAACCCGCCGTTATTGGCGACATAGCACTTGCCGTCAGGCCCGATGGCGGCGCCGTTCGGCCCGCCGCCGGGTCGCGCGGCGACGGTTTTCGTGCCGTCCGGCATCACCCGGGTCAGCGCGCCGCTGGCGATCTCGACCAGCAATACCGAGCCGTCGGCCAAGGCCACCGGCCCTTCCGGAAACTGCAATCCCTCGGCGAGGGTGCGGAATTCCATGGCGGCGGCCCCTTTTCGGTCAATCGGCCGGTCAGTTGGCGGCCGGCGGCATCATCAGCGGCGAGTACCACTCGAGGAACGGGCGATCGAGCGGCGCTGCCGCGATTGCGTCGCCCTGTTGTTCGAGGGCCGCGCCGATCGGATCGACCGCGCCATTGGCCGCCGGGGCCGAACCCGGGCGGGGCATCTCTATGAGATCGCAATCGGTCTGGCCGGGATAGCGCGGGGTGAGGCGGATCAGCGCCGCATCGCCGTCGCGCAATGCGACAAAGCTCAGCGGTCCGAGTTCGATGACCGCATCGCACTCGCCGCCGAAGGCCAGGCCGGGCGACGCCCACAAGAACTGCCGCAGGCGTTTCCAGTTGCTCGTCGTCTGATAGTGCTGGCGACGGCTGACGACGCGCTCGCCGAGATCGTCCGGGATCGCGCCGAGATCGACCGGCCCGGCCTCCGGCGCCATCGGGGCGACCTTCGACAGGTCGACCAGGATCAGCCCGCGTTGGATCTGCATCGCGTAGCGCGGCAGGCGAAAGCGCGACCGGTCGGTCATGCGCGGCTGCAGCACCGGATCGGTCAAGCGGCCGTCGAGCGCATAGGACCAGCCGTGGTAGACGCAATAGAGGTGTCCGGCATTGCCGGCATCCGCCTCGCACACCCGGTAGCCGGCGTGGAGGCACGCGTTGCGCAATGCGTGGATCTGGTCCTCGGTCTCGCGGACCAGCACAACCGAGCGCGAACCGACTTCGGCGCGGACATAATCGCCGTCGGCCGCGAGCCGGCTGGCATGATCGACCGCCAGCCAGGGTTGCGTGAAAATCTGCGCCACCTCGGCGGCGAATACGTCGTAGGCTTCGAACAGCTCGGGCATCGGCGTGACCTCGCCGCCGCCGTCGAACTGTTCGCCGAGCGCCTTGATGCTGTCGGGAAGCTCCATGGTCGGTCCCTCGAAATTGCCTACGCTGCGCTATAGCCGGGTTTGGCGGCGCTGCCTACCGCGAAAACGCGCATGTCACCCCCGAGTTCGTATTCCAAGCGAGCTACGAAAGATGTGAGCGGCCTGTTGCTGTTAACGCGTCTCCCCATGGTTTAAAGTAGGCCAATGAGCCGCCGGGGATGAGGAGCGGCCGTTGGGGACGCGCAAAGGTGGACGAGCCCGAAGCTCCCGAAACGACGGACATGTCCGACGCGCCGGAGCACCGGCAGCAGCAGCTCTATTTCAGAGAACTATTTCAGCTCAAAGTGCGTTGTGAGTATACTCGACGATACCGAAATATCCTCTCAGCGTGGGTCACTCGAATCGCGATCCTCCGAGCCGTCGCTTCCAGCGGCAGCATAGCTGGCTGGGTCATCTGGAGAGATTACGCCTTCGTGTGGGGCGCGATCATTGCCGCGTCGCAGCTAGCCGACGCTTTGAGAGATGCCATCCCCTACACCGCACGGCAGAAGGCGGCAAATGCTTTGCTGAGCGACCTCGATGCTCTCTTCATCGAAGCGCTTTTCGAGTGGGAGGGCGTATTTTCTGCAAAATTCACGAACGAGGAAATCACCGAGCACCGGCGAAAGTTGATGCAGTTGCAGCACGAATTGGACAGAAAACACTTCCCAACTGGCGATCTGCCCAGTCGGCCTGATCTGCTCGCGCTAGCGGAGCAGGACGCGATCACTTACCTT
>DATLTH010000315.1:0-2579 GCA_035533695.1 Allostellaceae bacterium
CAGCAGGCCTCAGCGGCCAGGCTTTGATGACAACTACGATCGGCCGACGCGCAATTTTGGATTTGCCGCGCCGAGCGGTCCACAGTTCGACACACCCTCCGGCCCGCCGGTTCAGGCTACGGTCAAGTGGTACAATCCCGAGAAAGGGTTCGGATTTGTCCAGCTTCCGACCGGCGGCGATGCCTTTCTTCACGTGAGCGTCGTCGAGCGCAGCGGCAACAGCACCGTGCCGCCGGGCGCTACGCTTGAGGTTCGAGTGGCGCCGGGCCAAAAGGGCATGCAGATAACAGAGATCCTCAGCGTCGACGCGAGCACGGCGTTGCAGGAGCAGCCGCGCCGCCCACGGCCCGAACGGCCGTACCAACCTCCGGATCAAGCCGCGGTCGAGGAGATCGGTACGGTGAAATGGTACAACCCGGACAAGGGGTTCGGCTTCATCGTGCGGGATCGCGGCGGCAAGGACATTTTCGTGCATGCTTCCGCGCTCAACCGCGCCGGTATCAGCGAACTGGCGGAAGGCCAGCGGGTCGCGGTCGACATGATCGAGGGCGCCAAGGGACCGGAGGCGGTTAACATTCGGCTGGTTTGACGAGCGTAGCACAGCCTCGGCCCGGCCGAGATCGGCTCGGATCGTCGCGTCCCCGACCGGGCGACGCGAACGGCGGGTGATCTTGGTCCGGGCGGCTTCGGTCAACAGTCCGATCGCGTGCCGAACGATCCGGGGATCAGGCCCCGGGGCCCCTCGCGACAACGGTCAAATTGGGGCGAGCTTCCGAAGGACTGGTACTCTGCATGACGTTGAATGCCGCGACCGGACGGCGAAGACCCTTCAGCTCCAGGTTTCCAAGATCCTCCAACCTCGCTACCGCTTCGACCGCGCGAGCGACGCGGCTGCTGATCAGGATCTGCCCGTCCTTCGCCTCAGCACACAGCCTAGCGGCCAGGTTGCATACCGCGCCGATCGCGGTGTAGCCGGAGCGTTCGGAAAAGCCGATCCGGCCCAAGGTGGCGTAACCCTGGGCGATGCCGGCGCCGAAACCAAGCTCGCAGCCGTCGCGGCGCCAAGTCGCGATTAGCTTGCCCGCCTCGTCGCGCATCGCCATCGCCATGCGGATTTGCGTGCCGGCTCCCGCCGACCCCGCCGGACGATCCCACGCCGGAGGCTTTACGCTGGAAAACAAGCTCGTCGAACTGCCATAGGCACGGCCGGGCGATCAGGTGCGAGCCCGACGACGTGCCTCGTAAATCTGCAGGTTGCAGAGCGCCGCCCGTAAGATCGGTGCCTCAATCCCGAGCCGGTCGGCGCGCCGCACAAGGTCGCCGTATAGCTTGTTCGATCCCGCCTGTTGGGGCTGACGGCCCGACCGGGCCTCCTCACCAAAGAAATCGAGCCACCCCCCTTGCCTGCTCAAGGGCGATAAAAAGTGGCGCCGCAGCGCTCGGAGCTTTCGAGGCTGCAGCTAGAGCCGGCCGGTCAGAAGCAAGACGACAAGGATGATCACGATGATACCGAGGCAGCCAACGCCGCGATGGCCGTAGCCGTAGCCATAGCCGCCGAAGCGGCCGCTGAACCCCCCGGCGAGCGCGATTACGATGATGATGAGGAGGATGAGCCCGAGCGACATGGTGTTGTCCTACTCCGTAGCCGGCAACCGGCGTTCTGTGGGTTCTGGCGAGTGCGGTGACAATTGCGGTTGAGGCGGCCGTGGGCGGGGCAGTGAAGGGCGCCCTCTGCTAAAAGCTCGACATTTGACGACGCAACACGATCGCCCGTCGGACGAACGCCCGTTGGACAAACGCTCGTCGGACGATTGCTCGCCGAAGCCAGGGAGGCGCCGTCGACAGATTCTAAAGGGCGAAAGTGTTCACGGCAACGTACCGCGAACGATGCCACGCGGGAGCCATCAACTGGGGCCAAGTTTCGGCTGAGATGCCATCCCTTCCGGGGTTATCCAGCGAGCGCCGCAGAACATCTTGTACACGGTATCGTATATGGTTGATCCAGGTCAATGGACACTCGCGTAATCAACTCGCATTCTCCGCCTCCGGAGCCTGGCAAGCAGGATTTAGACTTGCAGGAAAGGCCGCGAGGTGCTGGGTATGATCCCGGATGGCGGCCACGATGCCGCCTTCATGCCGCCGCCGCGCTGAGGGCGTCGAGTGCGGCGATCGACAGGCGGCGCGACTGCCGGTCATGTTGACGACCGGCTCACATCGACGCGTCGAACCGCTCGTACGGACCCGGCGGGAGCACAATTCCGTTAATCGTCCGCGGCCACGGTCAATGGGCGGCGGCGTCCCTCGCGCAGCAGCAACAGCGGCGAAGCCCGGCCGTCCACGTCTGCACTCGAAGGCCGGAGACAGAAGACGTGGACCCGCGGGTCACGCCCGCGGGAGGGGATTGTTTGATGCGTCAACCTAAGATGTCGTGCTCACAGCTAGGGAAACACTGAAAAATCCGGCGGCGGGCGTTGGCATCGGGTAGAATCCGCCGGCACGGGGGGACCGAGGGACGGGGCGATGCAACGGCAGGGCAGCTTTTCGCAGGCGGAATACGCCGGCAAGAAAAAGCAGACACG
>DATLTH010000316.1:0-2013 GCA_035533695.1 Allostellaceae bacterium
TGGGTCAACAAGGCGCTCGCCAAGGCGCAGCAGAAGGTCGAGGCGCGCAACTACGATATCCGCAAGCAGCTGCTGAAATACGACGACGTGATGAACGACCAGCGCAAGGTCGTCTATGAGCAGCGCCGCGACATCATGAGCGCGCGCGAGGTCGCCGCCACAATCGCCGATATGCGCAACGATACGATCGAGTCGATGGTCGCCGCCGCGATCCCGGAGAACGCGCTGCCCGAGCAATGGGACACCGCCGGGCTGCATGCCGAATGCCTGCGCCTCCTGGCGCTCGATCTGCCGCTCGCCGAGTGGGCGAAGGAGGAAGGGATCGATGCGGAGACGGTCGAGGACCGGCTGGTCGCCGCGGCCGATCGCAAGATGGCCGAACGAACCGCCAATTACGGCAGCGACTTGATGCGCACGGCTGAGAAGAGCCTCTTGTTGCAGCTGCTCGACCAGAGCTGGAAGGATCACCTCCTCTCGCTCGACCATCTGCGGCAGGGGATCAATCTGCGGGCCTACGCGCAGCGCGACCCGCTCAACGAGTACAAGCGCGAGGCGTTCGAGCTGTTCGAGGGCATGCTGGTCAATCTGCGCGAGCAGCTCACCTCGGTGCTGAGCCATGTCGAGTTGCGCGTCGCCCCGCCCGAGCCCGAGCCGCCGCCCTTCGCCGCCTGGTCGTATGGCGAGCCCGCACCGGCAGAACGCGAAGAGGTGATGGCCGAGGCCGCGCCTCCCCTCGGGCGCGCCGCCGAAGACAGACCGCGCAGCCGCGCGCGGCGGCGCGGCAACGGCAATGGCGGGAATGGTGGAAACGGCCGCGATCGCTCCGCCGACCAGCCGGCGGAGCAAGGCATGACGCCGCGCGCGCCGTGGGCGGGAACGCCGCGCAACGCGACCTGCCCGTGCGGCTCAGGCAAGAAATTCAAGCACTGCCACGGCCGGGTCTGACCGGCAGCCTCTGTCGCCCGGCTTTCGCCGGGGCTGGCGGGCTAGTAATGTGCCGCCTGAGCGGATTGGCAGTGGACGGGCCATGGCGATGGATCAATCGAATTCCTCCCGCATCGATGTCGCGACGCTGCGGCGTTGGCTCGGCGATGGCGGCGAGATCGCTTTTGTCGATGTGCGCGAGGAAGGCCAGCACGGCGCCGGCCACCCGCTCCTCGCGGTCAATGTGCCGTACAGCCGGCTCGAAATCGACATCGGCCGGCTGGTGCCCCGGCGCTCGTGCCGGATCGCGCTGATCGACGACGGCGACGGGGTCGCCGACAAGGCGGCGCGCCGGCTGGCGGCGCTCGGCTACGGCGCGGTCCACGGCGTAGAGGGCGGCATCGCGGCCTGGACGGCGTCCGGCCACCAGCTATTTCCCAGCACCAACGTGCCGAGCAAGGCGTTTGCCGAAATCGTCGAGATCGACAGGCACACGCCGCATGTCACCGCCGCCGAACTCGACCGGTTGCGGCGCGAGGGACAAAAGCTGGTGGTGCTCGACAGCCGCACCGTCGACGAGTTCAACCGCTTCCATGTCCCCGGCGCGATGACCTGCCCCGGTGCCGAATTGGTCCATCGCTTCGACGATTTGGTGCCCGACCGCGAGACATTGGTCGTGGTGTCGTGCGCCGGGCGCACGCGCAGCATCATCGGCGCACAATCGCTGATCAATGCCGGCGTCCCCAACCGGGTCGTCTCGTTGCAGGGCGGGACGCAGGCCTGGCGCCTCGACGGGCTCGAACTGGAGCGCGATACGCGCGCCGCGCTGCTGCCGGTCAGTGCGGCGGCAGCGGAGGCGGCGCGCCGCCTCGCGGACGGCGTTGCGGCCCGCTTCGGGGTGCGCCTGATCGATCATGCGACGCTGGCCGCATGGCAGGGCGAAGCCGACCGCCGCGCAACCTTCGTCCTCGATGTCCGGACGCCGCAGGAATACGCCGCCGGCCACCTGCCCGGCTCGGTATCGGCCGAGGGCGGCCAGCTGGTGCAGGCGATCGACCGCTGGGTCGGCATTCGCGGCGCCCGCCTCGT
>DATLTH010000317.1:0-8261 GCA_035533695.1 Allostellaceae bacterium
CCCCGCTTCGGCATGAACGCTTTGCAGGTAGGGGCTGCGGCCGACAAGCTGCCCGGCATGCCGCCCCGGCTTCTCGAACAGCACCGGCAATACCCGTCCGATGCAGTTCTCGTTGAACGCACGCTGCTGCTCCTGCAGCAAGGCCTGCAATTCGGCCAGCCGCTCGGCCTTGACCTCCGCGGGGATCTGGTCGGCGGCGTCGGCGGCCGGAGTCCCGGGACGCGGCGAATATTTGAACGAAAAGGCCTGGGCAAAGCCGACCGCGCGGACGAGACCGAGCGTCGCCCGGAAATCGTCGTCGCTCTCGCCGGGAAAGCCGACGATGAAATCCGACGACAGGGCGAGATCGGGGCGGGCATGGCGCAGCCGCTCGACGGTGCGGCAATACTGGCTCGCAGTATGGCGCCGGTTCATCAGGGCCAGCACGCGGTCCGAGCCGCTCTGCACCGGCAAATGGAGAAACGGCATCAGCTGCGGCACGTCGCGGTGGGCGGCGACGAGCGCGTCATCGACATCGCGCGGGTGCGAGGTCGTATAGCGCAGGCGAGCCAGCCCGGGGATGCCGGCCAGCCCGCAAATCAGCTCGCCGAGCCCCCACTCGCCGCCGCCATTCGGTCCCGTTGGCGGTGCGGCGCCGTGGTAGGCATTGACGTTCTGCCCCAAGAGCGTGATCTCGCGCGCGCCGGCCGCGACGAGACGGCCGGCCTCGGCAATGATGGCAGCCGCCGGGCGCGAATATTCGGCACCCCGCGTATAGGGCACGACGCAAAAGGTACAGAACTTGTCGCAGCCCTCCTGAACGGTCAGCAGGGCGCTGACCCCGGGCGGGGTCGAGGCTTCGGGCAGGTAGTCGAATTTGGGCTCGGCCGGGAAACTCGTATCGACGACGCGCTCGGCGGCCGCGCGCGCCACCATCTCGGGCAGCCGGTGATAGGCTTGCGGGCCGACGACGATGTCGACGAACGGCGCGCGCCGCATGATTTCGTCGCCCTCGGCCTGGGCGACACAGCCGGCCACCGCGACAATCATCCGCCCGCCATGCCGCTCCCGCGCCTGCTTCAGTCGGCGGATCGCGCCCAACTCGGAGAACACCTTTTCCGCCGCCTTCTCGCGGATATGGCAGGTATTGAGGATGACCAGGTCGGCGCCCTCCGCATTTGCCGCCGCTGCGTAGCCCGAGGCGGCCATCAGATCGGCCATCCGCGCCGCATCGTAGACATTCATCTGGCAGCCGTAAGTCTTGATGAAGAGCCGCTTGTTCATGGGTGCCCATGGCGATAGTAGTGGCGATGGTAGTGGCGGTGGCGATGGCGATGCGGCCGGCTCATCCCAATGCCCGCGCCGGCGAATCGGTGACCGAGGGCTGGCGCTCGACCCCGCCGCGCGCCATGGCGCGCGGTCTGCGCCGGCCGCTCAGCGCCTGCGCCAGACCCTGCGCGACGCGGTCCTGACAATAGCGCGCCAGCACTTTGCGCGAGCCGCATTCGGCCAGGGTTGTCGGCCGGTGGAACTCGACCACAATCTCGACTTTGCCGAGACCCAGCACCGTCCACAAATGCGGCGCCATTGCCATCGACCCATACCAGGCGAAGAGCGGCCGCAAGTGGCGCCCGATCGGCATGCCGTCGAGCCGGGTGTAGGCGATCGACACCGGCTGGACCGTCACCGTACCTGCTTCGGGGTGGTCGGCGACGCTGAACAGCGCGCTCTTGAACGGCAGGATGCGGTTGCCGTCGCCGCTGGTACCCTCGGGAAACAGGATCAGCGCCTCGCCAGCGGCGAGCCGGTGCGCGATGCTGTCGCGCTGCTGGACGGTGCTGCGCACCTGACGATCGACAAACACCGAGCGCTGCAGCCGCGCTAGCCAGCCGAACAGCGGCCACCGCGCAACCTCCTGCTTGGCGATGAACGAGGCCGCAACCAGCGACCCCAGCGCGGTAATGTCGAGGTAGGAGATGTGATTGGCGGCAAACAATACCGGCCGGGCCGCTACCGGGCGGCCGATCCGCCGCACCCGCAGGCCGAGGAGGCGGCAACACTGGCGGTGATAAAACCGCGGGAAGGTCGTCGTCCACGGCCGTCGCAACGCCACGCCGACCGCCTGGACCGGGATCAGCGTCAGGGTCCAAGCGAGGTAAACCGCCAGCCGCCACGCTCGCAGCGTCGGCGAGCCCATGCGGGCTACGCCGCCCATGTCTCCTTCGCCTGCCGCTCGTAATGCCGCGAATATTTCTCGGCGACGAGGTCGGTTTTGACCACGATGCACACATCGGTGGTGTTGAATTGCTCATCGATGACGGCGCCGTCGCCGACAAACCCTCCGAGGCGCAGATATCCTTTGATCAGCGGCGGCAGCGCGGCGAGGTTGCGGTGCGGATCGAGCGCCCCCGGAGCGAGGCGCCGCATGTCGACAAACCGCTCCGCCAAGGCCCGGGCACGCAAGGCGGGCGGCGCCAGATGGTGGTGATAAAGATACGACAGCGGCGCCGCCAGCGCCTCCGGGTCGGTGCCGGGCAGGCTGGCGCAGCCAAACATCAATGCGATATCGAAATGCGACACGTAGGCGGCAATGCCGCTCCACAACAGCTGCATGACCGGCCGCGCCCGATACCCGGCATCGACGCAGGAGCGGCCGAGTTCGAGGATCTCGCCGGGATAGGCGATCAGCGGTGCGATGTCATATTCGGCGGCCGAATAGAACGAGCCGAACCGGGCGGCGGCGGCGCGCCGGATCAGACGATAGGTGCCGACGACCGCTTCCGGACCGCTGCCCCG
The DNA here is from genome assembly GCA_035533695.1 of Allostellaceae bacterium. Taxonomy (GTDB): domain Bacteria; phylum Pseudomonadota; class Alphaproteobacteria; order ATCC43930; family CGMCC-115725; genus DATARH01. Next base: position 2,776 of record DATLTH010000317.1, read on the forward strand.
GCTGTGGTCGAGCACCAACAGATGGTCGCAAATGTCGTCATACGCGTCCCGGTCGCGGCGCTGCTGTTCCATGCCGGACACCGGCCGGGCCCCCATGAGCTCGTAGAAGATCCGATAACGCAGCGCCTGGGCGGCATCGATATCGGCAGCGTTTTCCGCCAGCCGCACCTGGAGCGGGCCCGCGCCGATATCGACGATCCGGCCGCGAACCGCCGAGCCGGGCGGCGACGCCGCCGTTTCGGCCGATCGGCTGGGCCGTCCGGCCGCGGCGCCGGCGATCATGCCCGGCATTCGCAACAAGGACGCGGGCTGGTGCGCGCCCGCAGCGGCGATGCGTGTGCAACCGGCACGGCGCGATGCTGCGCGTGACAGGAGTGCGACATCAATCCCGGTCCGGCTGATGCTTGGCGCGGCGAGGCACAGCGTAAAGCTCAAGGCGGTGCCCGACCAGGTCGAAGCCGAGCTCTCTGGCAATGATCTCCTGCAATTTCTCGATCTGCTCGTTGCGGAACTCGATGACCTTGCCGCTTTGCAGGTCGATCAGGTGATCATGATGAGCGCTCGGCATTTCTTCATACCGGGAGCGGCCATCGCCGAAATCGTGGCGGGCGAGAATGTCGGCCTCTTCAAACAGCCGCACGGTGCGATAGACCGTGGCGATGCTGATCCGCGGATCGATCGCGGTGGCCCGCCGATAAAGCTGCTCGACATCGGGATGGTCGGCCGAATCTGACAGCACGCGCGCAATCACACGGCGCTGCTCGGTCATCTTCAATCCTTTGTCGAGGCATAGCTGCTCGAGGCGGGAGGTCATCGCATCGCGATCCGGGCGGAGCGTACCGACGCACTATAGCCGAACCCGTCTGACCCGCCTACGCCTCCGAACAATGCTCGCGCCGGCAGTCGCAACGCTCACGTACGGCCGCGCCGCGCCCGTGTGCCGAGGCCGATCTCCTTCGCCAGCCGGCTGCGCTGCAGCGCGTAGTTCGGCGCCACCATCGGATAATCGGGCGCCAGCCCCCAGCGCTCGCGATACGTTTCGGGCGACAAATTGTATGCCGTTTTCAGATGCCGCTTCAGCATCTTGAGCTTCTTGCCATCCTCGAGGCAGACGAGATACTCGGGCTGGATGGACTTCTTGATGCTGACCGCCGGCTGCGGGCGCGCCGCCGCTGGCGCCGGCGCGGCCCCGATATTCGCCAGTGAGTTATAGATTTGGTTGATCAGGTGCGGCAAATCGCTGGGCGACACCGTGTTGTTGGACACATGTGCAGCCACGATTTCCGTGGTCAAGGCCAACAAATCGTTTGCTTGCTCGGTGTTATCCATAACGCTCTTCCTGTCCCGCGACCGATCGAAAATATAAGTAATTACCGAGGCCGATGCAATACCGCATTTACCCGTTGCTTGCCGAGTGGCGTGCAACGCAACAAGTTGCTGGAGCGGGAGACTGAGCAACGCGCCAGTAGTGGCCGATCCGGGCAAGACCGCCCGTCGCATCGGCGGGTTGTCTCAACCCGCGCCATCGGGCTGCCCCCGGCAGCGCCATTTCACCGGGCAGGCGGTTTGTCTGTTGCGCTCCGGCGCAAGATCAGCGCGTCCCTCACGCCGTCCGGGTGGCGGTAATAGCGCGGCCGGCGGCCGACCTGGACAAAACCGCAGGCGGCATAGAGCGAGCGCGCCGCTTGGTTTGCGCTCGCCACTTCCAGCACGATCGAGCCGGCGCGGCGGCGCCTTGTCTCGGCGATGACCGCATCGAGCAGCGTCCGGCCGGTTCCCCGCCGGCGCCACTCCGGCAGCACGCCGATCGACAAGATCTCGATCTCGCCGCCGAGGTCGCGCGCCACGAGAAAGCCCGTCGGATCGTCGCCCTCCCACGTCAGATAGCCGAAAATCCCCGATAGCGCGAGGACCCGCTCGAAGGCCGCCGCGTCCCACGGTTCTTCGGGGAAAGAGGCGCCGTGCATCGCGGCAAGCGGCGCCGCCGCGCCCGCCGGCAGCGGGGTGACATGCCGGCTCACGGCCGGACGCCGAAGCCTGGTTCGCGCCGCGACGGCAGGGTTACGTCGGGCGGCCGCAGATAGAGCGGGCGCACCGCAGCGGCGATTCCCGCCTTGCGCAGGTCGCGAAGCGCCGCGGCGGCAACGCCCAGCGCGTCCGGCGCCGAACCGCCGGCGATCGCGAGGCGGACCGACGCCCGGAGCGCCGATGCTGCGGCATCGGCGGCGTCGCCAGCGATCAGCAATGCCGTGCTGCCCTGCGGCAAGCTCCGCCGCTGCCGCAGGTCCGGCATCAGGCTCGCGACATAATCGGCGAGCTGGTCGGGGAGCACCGCTTGCGGCGCGGCGAGCGGCTGCGCCGAGGCGAGCGCGAACAACTGCACGTAGAGATCGGCGCGTCGGCTGTCGAGCGTCACCAGCAGCCGCTCGCACCCGGCGGCGTCGCCCGTCTCAATGATTTGGGCGGCGACTGCGGCAAAGCCGCTGACGCCGACGAGCCGTGCTCCGACGGCGAGCGCGATGCCTTGCGCGGCCGCCAGGCCGACCCGAATCCCGGTGAACCCGCCCGGCCCGATCGCCACGGCGACGGTGTCGAGTTGGGCCGGCCGCAACGCGGCCTCGGCCATGACGCGCTCGACCATCGGCATCAAGGCTTCGCCGTGGCCGTGACGCAGCGTTCGGCTTTCGTTGGCGAGCACGGCGCCGTCGCGCACGACCGCCGCCGAGCACCTGGATCCGGCCGTCTCGATCGCCAGCAGGGCAGCGGCGGCCGGCACGGCGATCGGCACGGCGGGCGGCAGGCCCGCGCCCGGCGGATTCGTCACAGGATGCCGCACGCCTCGTCAACGCGGGGCGGCATTTGATCCGGCGCGGGTTGCGTGTCGTCGCCATAGCCGATGGCGCAGAGGAAGGTCGCCGCGATCTTGCCTTCGGGGAAGAACACGCCCTCGACAGCCGGGCCGTCGAACTCCCAGATGGGGCCGCAGTCGAGCCCGAGCGCCCGCACCGCAAGGATCAGGCTGGCTGCCTGCAGGCCGCCCTCGCGCAGCGTCGCGGACGGATGATCGCGGTCGATCGGAGAGCCGATGATCGCGGCGACCGGGGCATTCGTCAGCCCGCCCCGCACCGCCGCCGGCAGTGCAGCGGCAAGGCGCGATTTTGCCGGCTCCGAGCGGATGAACAGAAGACGCCCCGGGTCAGCGATGCCGCTCGTCGGCCCGCGCTTCACCAGTTCCCACAGGGCGCGCAGCAGCGTGTCGCTGACCGGTCGGGGCAGCCAGACGTAATGGCTGCGCGCCGAGCGAAACAGCGCATCGAGCGCCGCGTCATTGACGATGCGGTGCATGCCGCGCCGGCACGCCAGGTCAGACGGCGCGAACCTCGACGACTTCGGGGATGTAGTGGCGCAGCATGTTCTCGATGCCCGCCTTGAGGGTCGCGGTCGAACTCGGGCAACCGGAGCACGAGCCCTGCATGTGCAGGTAGACGATGCCGTCTTCAAAGTCCTCGAACGTGATGTCGCCGCCATCCATCGCCACCGCCGGGCGTACCCGGGTTTCCAGCAATTCCTTGATCTGGGTGACGATCTCGTCGTCCTCGTCGGCCGTCTCGCCCGGCGCCGCCGCGCTGGCTCCGGCGAGCATGACAGGATGCCCGGCAGTGAAATGCTCCATGATCGTGGCGAGCACCGCCGGCTTCAGCTGGTGCCACTCGCTGTCGCCGTGCTTGGTCACGGTGATGAAATCGGCGCCGAGAAAGACGCCGGCGACCTCGGGCAGCTGGAACAGCCGCTCGGCCAATGGCGAGCGCGATGCCGCGCCGCGCTCGGGGAAATTGGCGGTCCCGGCCTCCATGACGGTGCAGCCGGGCAGGAATTTCAGGGTGGCCGGGTTCGGCGTCTGCTCGGTTTGGATGAACATCGCGCGGCTCCGCGAAAAAAAGTGCCAACGGGAACGTCTTTAGCATGGGGTTTTGGCGCGCCGAATCAACCCCGCACCCCAAGCTCGGCCGGCCCTCGGGCGAAATTTCCGAATAAACCTTGCCTTGCGCCGACGCTGCCTGTCGCCAACCGCACGGATGAGCGCGGCCCCATTGCGAGCGGCGCCCTTAGACCCGACATCAGGGGCCTCTGGGCTGGGGAGAGGACACATGTGTAGCGCAGGGTGTCGCGCAGGGTCGTGCGCAATATGTCGCGCCGGGTCGCGGGCGATTGCGGTGGCGACAGAGGCCCCCGACATGAGGGCGCAATGACCTTGGCGCCGCTTTCCGACCGCAGACCCCTTCCCGATGCCGCCACCGAGCCGCCCGACGAGGCGGCCCGCGAGCTGAGCGACTGGCTGCTCGGCGCCGGCCGGCTGCTTCCCGACAACAACGAACTCTTCAGCCAGTTTTGCGCGCGGCTCGTCGATGCCGGCATTGCGCTCGACCGCGCGACATTGCACCTGCGCGCGCTGCATCCGGAATATCGCGGCGTCTCGCGCATCTGGCAGCCGGGAAAGCCGCTCACCGAGCGCTTCATGGACCATGGGATCGAGAAGACTGCGCCTTATCTCGAGAGCCCGGTGCGCGCGGTCGCCGAGGCGCGCACCCGGCTGGAGTGGCGGCTCGACCACAACGACAAGCTGCCGTTTTCGCTGCTCGAAGAACTGCGCGCGGAAGGCTATACCCATTACGTCATCGCCCCGTTCGTCTACGTCCAGGGGCTGGTCAACGCAATCTCCTGGGCGACCGCGCGGCCGGGCGGGTTCAGCGGCGCCGAATTGGGCTTTCTCGACGCGGTGCTGCCGGCCCTGTCGGCGGTCGTCGAGCTGAAGGCGATGCGCCGCTTTATCGGCCACATGCTGACCACCTATGTCGGCGCCGAGGCCGGACGCCTGATCCTCGAAGGCCAGGTGCGGCGGGGCGACGTGCGCGAGATCACCGCCGCGCTGATGCTCGTCGATCTGCGCGATTTCAGCGAGCTGTCCGACCGGATGAGGCCGCGTGCGGTCATCCGCATGCTCAACGAATACTTCGATTGCGTGATCCCGCCGGTGCACGAACAGGGCGGCGAGGTCGTCGAGATCATGGGCGACGGGGTGCTGGCGATCTTTCGCCAGCATGCCGGCGGGAATGCCGCCGAGGCGTGCGGCGCCGCGCTCGCCGCCGCGACGCAGGGTCTTGCCGCGCTCGCCGAGCGCAACCGCCGCAACCCCGGCGAGGTGACGCTGCGCAGCGGCGCCGCGCTGCATTACGGCGTGGTGTCGTACGGCAATATCGGGGTCGGCGAGCGGCTCGATTTCACGGTGATCGGCCCCGACGTCAATCTGACCAGCCGCATCGAGCGGTTCTGTCGCGAGCTCGAGCGCGACTTGATCATGTCCGAGGTGTTTGCCGAGCGCCTGGGCCGGCCGATGTGGGAACTCGGCCATTTCGAACTGCGCGGCTTTTCCCGCATGCAGCGCCTGTTCGCATTGCCGCCCGAGGAAACCTGACGGCGGCCGGCAG
>DATLTH010000318.1:0-8644 GCA_035533695.1 Allostellaceae bacterium
AATTGATGCATCCCGGCAACACGCTGATTTCGAACGACCAGATTTATAACGTCATCATCACCGCGCACGGCCTGATCATGGTGTTTTTCGTGGTCATGCCGGCGACCTTCGGCGGGTTCGGCAACTGGTTCGTGCCGCTGATGATCGGGGCGCCGGACATGGCGTTCCCGCGCATGAACAACGTCAGCTTCTGGCTGCTGGTGCCGGCCTTTCTGCTGCTCCTGCTGTCGACCCAGTTCGGCGCCGGCGACGGGGTGAACGGCGCCGGCGCCGGCGTCGGCTGGACGCTCTATCCGCCGCTCTCGGCGGCCGGCCCGGGCGGGCACCCCGGCCCCGCGATCGACATGGCGATCTTCGCCCTGCACCTCGCCGGCGCCTCGTCGATCATGAGCTCGATCAACTTCATCACGACGATCTTCAACATGCGCGCACCGGGGATGACGCTGCACCGCATGCCATTGTTCGTGTGGTCGATCCTCGTGACCGCGTTTCTGCTGCTGCTCGCGCTGCCGGTGCTGGCCGGGGCGATCACGATGCTTTTGACCGACCGCAATTTCGGCACGACCTTCTTCGACCCGGCGGGCGGGGGCGACCCGCTCTTGTTCCTGCACCTGTTCTGGTTCTTCGGTCACCCGGAAGTCTACATCATGATCCTGCCGGGTTTCGGCATGGTCTCGCAGGTCATCGCGACCTTCTCGAAAAAGCCGATCTTCGGCTATCTCGGCATGGCCTATGCGATGGTGGCGATCGGCGGGATCGGGTTTGTCGTGTGGGCGCACCACATGTACACGACCGGCATCAATGTCGATACCCGAGCCTATTTCACCGCCGCGACGATGGTCATCGCCGTGCCGACCGGGGTCAAGATCTTCTCCTGGATCGCCACGATGTGGGGCGGCTCCATCGAGTTCAAGACGCCGATGCTGTGGGCGATCGGCTTTATCTTCCTGTTCACGATCGGTGGCGTGACCGGCGTCGTCTTGTCTAATGCCGGCGTCGATTTTGCCCTGCACAATACCTATTACGTCGTCGCCCACTTCCATTACGTGCTGTCATTGGGGGCGGTCTTCTCGCTGTTTGCCGGGTTCTATTACTGGATCGGCAAGATGTCCGGTTACCAGTACAACGAAACCTTCGGCAAGATCCATTTCTGGACGACGTTCATCGGCGTCAATTTGTGCTTTTTCCCGCAGCATTTTCTCGGTCTCGCCGGAATGCCGCGGCGCATCTCCGATTACCCGGACGCCTTTGCCGGCTGGAACTTCGTGTCGTCGATCGGCGCCTTCATCTCCTACGCCTCGACGCTGTTCTTCATCTTCATCGTGTTCGAGATGTTCGCCGCCAAACGGCGGGTCGCGGCTAATTATTGGGGCGAGGGAGCGACGACGCTGGAATGGACGTTGTCGTCGCCCCCGCCGTTCCACAGCTATGACGTGGTGCCGGTGATCGGCCCGGCAGTGCATTAGGGATGGACCGGGCCTATGACATGAACCGGCCGCGGGGCTCGACATGAGCGAGCTGCCCTCGACCGCCCTGGCGCCCTATGCCGGCGCGGCGGTCGGCGATTACGTGCAGATCCTGAAGCCGAGGGTCATGTCGCTGGTGGTGTTTACCGGCTTTGTCGGGCTGGCCGTCGCGCCGGGGCATCTTCATCCGATATTGGCGATGGTCGCGGTGTTGTGCATCGCGGTCGGAGCCGGTGCGTCGGGCGCGATCAACATGTGGTATGACCGCGACATCGATGCGGTGATGCGGCGCACCGCGGCGCGGCCCTTGCCGGCGGGGCGGATGATGCCGGGCGAGGCGCTGGGGTTCGGTGTGGTATTGGCGGTCGGCGCCGTCGTCGTGATGGCGTTGGCGGTCAACTCGGTCGCCGCGCAGTTGCTGGCGCTGACCATCGGCTTCTACGTCTTTGTCTATACGATGTGGCTGAAGCGCCGCACCCCGCAGAACATCGTGATCGGCGGTGCGGCGGGGGCATTGCCGCCGCTGATCGGCTGGGCCGCGGTCACCGGCGATGTCGGCTGGGGCGCGGTCGCGCTGTTCGCGATCATCTTTTTTTGGACGCCGCCGCATTTCTGGGCGTTGTCGCTGTACCGTGCCGGGGAATACGCCGAGGCCGGGGTCCCGATGCTGCCGGTCGTCGCCGGGGCGCGCGAAACCAAGCGGCAGATGCTGATCTACACGCTGATGCTGTGGCCGGCGACATTGGCGCCGTGGCTGCTGGGGGTTGCCGGCTCCGTCTACGGCCTGTGCGCCGGGGTGCTGAGCCTGATTTTTACCGGCGCCGCGATCCGGGTGTGGCGTGACGCTGGCGATCGCAGCGCCCGGCAGATGTTTGCCTTCTCGCTGTTGTACCTGTTCCTGATTTTCGCCGTGCTGCTGGTCGACCGCAGCGGTGGCGGCCTGCCGTGACGGCCGGCGATGTCCTGGACGCCAACGTGGATCTCAAACAGCCCGATGAGCGCGAACGCCGAATGCGGGGGCGCAACCGCGCGCTGCTGGCGGTATTGCTGGGGTTGGTGGCGCTGTTTTATGCAATCACCATCGTGCGGCTGGGCGGGGGCTAAGGCGCCGCGGCCCTCAATCGAGCACTGATTCGAACACTGGACCGAGCGATTTTTGGCGGACAGAGATGACCGATACCCACGCTGATCCCCACGCTGACCCTCATGCTGATCTCCACGGGCACGCTGACACCCACGGCCATGCCCATCCCTATCACCTGGTCGATCCGAGCCCGTGGCCGATCGTCGGCGCGGTCTCGGGCGGCCTGCTGGCGACCGGCGGCCTCGTCTACATGCATGACGGGCACCAGTGGTGGCTGCTGATCATCGGCGTTCTCGCCGTTCTGGGGACGATGGCGGCGTGGTGGCGCGACGTGATCCGGGAGGCCACTTTCGAGGGTTACCACAACGCGGTCGTGCAACTCGGCATGCGCTACGGCATGGCGTTGTTCATCGCCTCCGAGGTGATGTTCTTTGCGGCGTTCTTCTGGGCGTTTTTCTCGTCGAGCCTCTACCCGGTCGGCGGGGTGTGGCCGCCCAAGGGCATCCACCCGTTCGACCCGTTCGAGTTCCCGTTCCTCAACACGCTGATCTTGCTGCTGTCCGGTACGACGGTAACCTGGGCGCATCATTCGCTGCTCGAAGGCAACCAGAAGGGCCTCGTTCAGGGCCTCGTCGTCACGGTATTGCTCGGCATGTCATTCACCTCGGTCCAGGCTTACGAATACAGCCATGCCGCGTTCCTCTTCACCGGCGGCATCTATCCCTCGACGTTCTTCATGGCGACCGGGTTCCACGGGTTTCACGTCATCGTCGGAACGATTTTCCTCGCCGTCTGCCTGTGGCGGGCGAATCGGGGCGATTTCAAGCCGGACCATCATTTCGGGCTGGAGGCGGCGGCCTGGTACTGGCATTTCGTCGATGTCGTCTGGCTGTTCCTGTTCGTGTGCATTTATTGGTGGGGCATGGGCCACGCCCTGCCGCTCGGCGAATGAGCAGGGCCGACGCAGCCGGAGCGGATGCTTGCTGAGCGGTGACGCCCGGTCTTTCGCGCCGGTCTCGCTGGTCCGGGCCGCTTTTCTGTGTCGCTGCCCGCGCTGCGGCGAGGGCCGATTGTTCAGCGGCCTGTTGACCGTGCGCCCGGCCTGCCCGGAGTGCGGGCTCGATTTTTCCGCCGAGGATGCCGCCGACGGTCCGGCGGTGTTCGCCATTTTGCTGCTCGGGCTTATCGTCGTCGGGCTCGCCGCCATCGTTGAGATCAAGTTCGCCCCGCCGATCTGGGTTCACATCGTGTTGTGGACGCCGCTGATCATCGGCGGCGCGATTGCCATGCTGCGGCCGTTGAAGGCCGGCCTCATTGCCCTGCAATACCGCAACGACCGGCTGCACAGCCCGCCGCCGGCATGAGTTGGGGCATCGGCGGGTTCGCCCCGCGCCCAGTGCCGACGCTGATGACGCTTCCGGTCGTCCTGCTGTGCCTCGGCCTCGGCGTGTGGCAGGTCCAGCGCCTGCATTGGAAAGAGGGGTTGATCGCGCAGCGCGCCGCTGCCCTGGCGGCGCCGCCGGTTGCGTTGCCGCGGACCCGCGCCGAGGCGCGCCCCTTGGCCTTGCGCCGGGTCGCCGCCGCGGGCGTCTTCCTCAACGACAAGGAGATCGCCGTCCACGCGATCGCGCCAAAGGGCGCAGCCGGGTTCGACGTGCTGACGCCGCTGCGCGAGGCGGATGGCCGAACCGTCTTCGTCAATCGCGGCTTTGTCCCGACCGGCCTCAAAGAACGGGCGACGCGGCCGGCCGGCGAGCCGGTCGGCTCGGTCAATGTCGCGGGCCTGCTGCGGTTGATGCCGGCATATAAGCCCGGCTGGTTCGTGCCGGACAACCAGCCGGAGCGCGGCGAGTGGTTCTGGATCGACCTGAAGGCGATGACCGCGGCGGATGGACTGTCGCAGGTGGCGCCGTTTTACATCGATGCCGACGCGACGCCCAATCCCGGCGGATGGCCGCGCGGCGGCGCGAGCCTGCCGGAATTGCCGAACAACCACCTGCAATATGCGATCACCTGGTTTGCGCTCGCGCTCGCCGCCGTGGTGATCTATGTCCTGTCGCAGCGCAAGAGCGAGCAAGCCGATGCCGACGACCGAGGCGCGGCTCGGCGCCGCCGCCGCTAAACATCACCTGAAACGTCACCGGCGCGGGCGCTATCTCGGGTAGCGCGACTTCCGTCACGGCAAAGGTTTACAGGGAAGCCGCCACCGGCCATATGTCGGTTGGCGTCGGTATCGTGCGCCAGCGGCCGAGACGTACCCGGCGGCAGGACGTTCAACCGGGATAACGCTAACGGGGGAACCCAGTGCTCGATACGACCGTAGAACAGCCGGCGCGCGCCGGCACGGGCGATTGGCAGCGCGATCGCTTCGTCGAAATCCGCCGCGAAACCGAGGCGCTCGCCGCCAACCTCTCGCCCGAGGATCAGGCGATCCAGTCGATGCCGGACGCCAGCCCGACGAAGTGGCACCTCGCGCATACCAGCTGGTTTTTCGAGACGTTCATCCTGCGCCCGCTCGACCCGGCCTACCGCGTGTTCGATCCCGCGTTCGCCTACCTGTTCAATTCCTATTACGAGGCTGCCGGTCCGCGCCACCCGCGGCCGCAGCGCGGCCTCTTATCGCGCCCGACGGTCGATGCGGTGGGCGCCTATCGCGATCACGTCACGACAGCGATGCTGAACCTCGTCGAGCACGCGGACGACACCCTATGGCATGGGGCGGCGCCGCTCGTCGAATTGGGCCTCAACCACGAGCAGCAGCATCAGGAGTTGATCCTGATGGACATCAAGCATTTGTTTTCGCTCAACCCGCTGCTGCCCGCCTATCAGGCGCCGCGGCCCTATGCGCTGACCAATACCGCGCCGGGGCGCGGCTCGGTCGCGTTCGCCGGCGGACTGGTCGAAATTGGTCATGCCGGCCCCGGCTTCGCCTTCGACAATGAGGGACCGCGCCACAAGGTGTGGCTCGAGCCGTTCCGCCTGGCAAGCCACCCGGTATCGTGCGGCGACTACCTCGACTTCATCGCCGATGGCGGATACGGCCGGCCCGAATTGTGGCTGTCGGACGGCTGGGCGACGGTGCAGCAGGAGGGCTGGCAGGCGCCGCTCTATTGGCGCCGCGCCGATGACGAGTGGCGCATCTTCACGCTGTCCGGCGAGCGGCGTGTCGAGCCGGCCGAGCCGGTCTGTCACGTCAGCTTCTACGAGGCCGACGCGTTTGCCCGCTGGGCCGGCAAGCGCCTGCCGCGCGAAGCCGAATGGGAAGTCGCCGCCGCTTGCGTGCCGCAATCCGGCAATTTCGGCGACAGCGGCCGCTACCATCCTTGTCCCGACAATGCTCCCCGCTCTGCCGCGCCGGAATTGCGTCAGATGATCGGCGACGTGTGGGAATGGACGGCGAGCCCCTACACGCCCTATCCGCGCTTCCGCCCGGCCGCCGGGGCGATCGGCGAATACAACGGCAAATTCATGTCGAACCAGATGGTGTTGCGCGGCGGCGCGGCAGTGACGCCTTCCGGCCACACCCGGATCACCTATCGCAATTTCTTCCCGCCCGCTGCGCGCTGGGCGTTTTCCGGCCTGCGGCTGGCGGAGGATATCTAAGGATGGATGGCGCCGAATTCGCGTTCCACGATCTGGCGCCGGGCGAAGAAAGCTTTCGCGACGCGGTGCTCGCCGGTCTTGGCCATCAGCCGAAAACCTTGCCCTGCAAATTCTTTTACGACGCCCGCGGTTCGGCCCTGTTCGAGGCGATTTGTGAAGTCCCGGAATATTATTTGACGCGCACCGAGATCGCGATCATCGAAGAATATGCCGACGAGATCGCGGCGCAGATCGGCCCCTATGCGCGGCTGATCGAGCTGGGCAGCGGCGCCAGCCGCAAGGTCCGCATCCTGCTGGAGGCGTTGGCGGCGCCGGCGGCCTATGTGCCGGTCGACATCTCGCGCGACCACCTGCGCGAGGCCGCCGCGCAGCTCGCCGCCGACTTCCCCGAATTGCCGGTCGTCGCGGTATGCGCCGATTACACGAGGCCGTTCCGCCTGCCGCCCCTCCCCGGCCCGGCGGGAAAGCAAGTCGGCTTTTTCCCGGGCTCGACGATCGGCAATTTCGAGCCGGACGCGGTCGTCCGCTTTCTGCGCAACTGCGCCGAATTGCTCGGTCCCGCGGGCGAGATGCTGATCGGCGTCGACCTCAAGAAGGAGGCCGCGATCCTCAACGCCGCCTACAACGACCGCGACGGGATCAACGCCGCCTTCAACCTCAATCTGCTGGAACGCATCAATCGCGAGCTGGACGGCGACCTCGCCATCGAGCGGTTCGCGCATGTCGCCTTCTACAACGAGGAAAGAGGCCGGATGGAGCTCTACATCAGGAGCCTGGCCGACCAGAGCGCGACAATTGCCGGGCACCCGTTCCATTTCGCCGCGGGCGAACTGATCCACACCGAGAATTCATACAAATACGCCGTCGACGAATTCCGGGCGCTGGCGGCGCGCGCCGGCTTCGCCGCGGCCCATACCTGGACCGACCCGAACGCGCTGTTCAGCGTCCACTATTTCCGCCAGGCCTGATGCCGCACGGCAGGAAGATGAAGTTGAACACGTAGCCGTGCCGGGCCTGATCCAGGGCCGCGATCGGCTCCAGGCGGCCGCCGCTGGCAAAGTACGCGTCGTAGCCGAGGCTGCACACCCCTTCGATCGACTGCATCAGCGGCACCCCGCTATGCGCCTCCTCGATCTCGATCAGCAGGGTGGGGCGGTCGCGGCTGATCGTCTGCGCGGCGCCGGCCAGCACCTCGCGCTCATGGCCCTCGACGTCGATCTTGATGAAGCCGATATCGCTGAGGTCGAGTTCGTCGAGCCGCCTTCTCTCGACCACGACCGGAATGAAATTCTCCATCGGCTTCGCCGCGCTCAGCGAGCTGCCCTGGTTGGAGACGCCCTTCCGGCCACTGGGGACCCGCAGCGTAGCCGCCCCCGAGCAATCCGACAGCGCGAACGGCAGGGCGGTGACGTTGCGGCCAACGGTGCGCCGCAGCACCGCGAACATCTTCGGGTTGGGCTCGAAGGCGTAGACCAGCCGCGCCAGCCGCGCCATGAAATAGCTGTAGGTGCCCTTGTTGGCCCCGACATCGACCGCGTTGCGGCCGCGGTCGATCAGTGACGGCAGCAGCCTGATCTCGGCTTCGCCGCGCCACCACTCCTTGGCGGCGCGGTAGCGGATGTAGCAGCTTCCGGGCACGAGCGCGTGCTTCAGCCGCTCCTCAAAGGTCGAGGTGAGGCCCGGCGGGCGCGTCATGCCGTCGCGGCGCCGTCGAGGCGCATGTGATTCCTCCAAACAACCGCTCGCTGCGGAGTGTAGCGCGGGCCGGTGCGCCTTTGCATCCGCGGCAGGCGCGGCGGCGCTGTGGTTTGCACGGACGGCGCCTTATATCATTGCTGGCGTTGCCCACTTTCGCTGCCCGGGATGCTGCTCGGCCTCACCATTCGCGATGTCGTCCTGATCGACCGCCTCAGCCTCGCCTTTCGGTCGGGGCTGTGCGTGCTGACGGGCGAGACCGGCGCCGGCAAGTCGATCCTCTTGGATGCGCTCGGGCTGGCGCTCGGCCGGCGCGCCGATATTTCCCTGGTCAGGCTCGGCGCCGAGCAGGCCGCGGTTGCCGCCGAGTTCGCCGTCGAACCCGATCACCCGGCCGCGGCATTGCTGCGCGAAGCGGGCATCGCCACCGACCTCGCCGGCGGCATCGTCCTGCGCCGTTTGGTCAGCGCGGACGGGCGCAGCCGCGCCTTTGTCAATGACGAGCCGGCGAGCGTCGGGTTATTGCGCCAGCTGGGCGACAGCCTCGTCGAGATTCAGGGCCAGGGCGAACAGCGCGGCCTGCTCGATCCGGCGACCCACCGCGCGTTGCTCGACGCCTTCGCCGGGCACGAGGTCACGCCCGATGCGCTCGCCGCGTCGTGGCGGGCCTGGAGCCTGGCGCGCGAGCATGCGGCGGCGGCGGCGCGCGCCCTCGCGGACAGCCGGGCCGAAGAGGATCTGTTGCGCCATCACCGCGCCGAGCTCGACGCGCTCACGCCGGAAGCCGACGAGGAAG
>DATLTH010000319.1:0-3598 GCA_035533695.1 Allostellaceae bacterium
TCGGCGTCGGCTTTGCGGAGCAGGCGATCGCGACGATCTATCCGCAACCCTTCGATGTGCCGATGGCGGCGGTCGTCACCGAGGCCGGCGTCCGCTGGCGCTGAAGCCGGGCGGCGGTCAGGCGTTGTCGCGGGCGATGCGCGCGGCCGAGCGCGGCCGGCCGCGGCGACGCGGCATTACCGCCGCCGGCGCCGGGAGAGACGCCGTCTGGCGGCCGCCGCGGCCAAGGCCGAGTTCCTTTGCCAGGATCGAACGCTGCTCGGAATAGGTCGGCGCGGTCAACGGATGGTCGCTCGGCAGGTTCCAGCGTTTCAAATATTGCTCGCCGGTCAGGCCGTGGCGGGTGCTGAGGTGACGGCGCAACATCTTGCCCTTCCAGCCGCACTCCAGGCAAACGACCGCGTCGTGCTGCACCGAGCGACGGATCGGCACCGCCGGTATCAGTACACCGGGCGGCTCGACCGGTTTGCCGAGGTTGTCGATCGTGCGATGCACCGCATTGATCAAGTCGGGTATTTGTTCGGGCCCGACATTATGGTGCGACACGTAGCTGGCGATGATCTTGGTAACGAGCTGCGGGTATGCCCCTTGATATTTTGCCTCACCGGCCATTCTCACCCCCTATTCAGACTTGGCAAGTCTAACACATCATGTCTTGGCAAGTCCAACACATCAGTTTGACAAAGGTACAAGGTCGCACGGGCGGCGTTGTGTGGCGGGAAGCATTGTTCTGTTATAGATCGGAGCATCCTCAGATGCGGATGCCACGGTCGCGGTCGCCGCTTGCGAGCACCCCATCCATTAGCCTATATGATACCCACCGATTGCGGTGGGCCTTTGCCGGCATATCGGGTCGGCCCCTGATCCCCGGTAGCTCAGTGGTAGAGCAAGCGGCTGTTAACCGCTGGGTCGATGGTTCGAATCCGTCCCGGGGAGCCAACCAAATCAGGGGGTTAGATCGCAGAACGGTCTAGCCCCCTGATGCATTCTCCCGCCGGGGCAACATCTGGGGCAACAACCGGCCAAATTCGGCGTGGGCGCGCTCGCCACCTCGCTAATGGGATTTGCGTGGCGAATTGCCGCAGATCGACGGCCCGGACCGCAAAAAAAGTGGGCCACCCTGCCGGGGGCGGCACCTATGTGCGTATTCCGATTGATGTCGGCCGGGGTGGCGGAGCGCCCGCTGGACGGATGTGATCTCTTCATGATTGGTTGCAGGGGGTCAAACGCCGACAGTTTTCGGTGCGCCCTGCTTGCGCACGTAGGCCTAATCGGGCTCGGCCTTACGCCCGTGCGCCTTGCTGGCTGCCGTGGCCGGCATACCGCATCGCCTCCAGCACCCGGTCGGTCAGCGTCGCCGGCAACGGCCAGCGCAGACCCGCAGCCGGCGGCGGCACCACTCCGCCATCGGCTACATCACCCCCGAACGGGCAAGGGCGGTGTAGCGCAATGGCCGCGTGGCCGCCCCCGCGTCGTGCCAAGCCAGGGCCGCGAGCCCGCGCGGCCGCCGCGGATTGTACAGCATGAGACCGATGCGCTGCCGGCGCTCGCTGGCCCATAACTGCTTGTAGGGGTCGTCGCCGCGCCCGAAGTCGAGCGCCTCGATTCCGTCGCCGATCAACTGCTGCACCATCCACGCGGTCAGCAGCGTGCCGGGCGACAGCGCGCCATCGGCTTCGTCATGGGCGAGCTTCATCACGGTCGCACGGCCATTCGCGACAATCCACATCTGAGCCGCTGCAGGGTGTTCGCCGCGCCAGGCGACCGCGAGCCGTAGCGCGCCGCAGCGCGCGGCCTCGCGCATCAGCCCCGGGTTGAAGCGCGGGTAAGGCTCGGGAGGTTTCCAGCTGCAGCCGTACACCGCTTCATAGGCGGTGATGCCGCGGGCCAGCGCGTCCATCTCGCTGATGACCTCGAACTCGAGCCCGCCGCGGCGAGTCGCCTGCCGCGTCTTGCGCCGCAGCAATTCGCGCAGCCCGCCGGCCCGGCTTGCCAGATATTCGGGCCAGGAACGTCCGCGCAGCGTCTCGTGCCAGTTGCCGAAATCAGCAAATCGCCGGACCGCCAGGCCGGCATCGGCCAACCCGGCGATGAAGCCATCCATCCCCACCCACTCCGACGGCAGCGCGTCAAGCCGAATGGACGGCCATGCGCGGCAGAAGCCGCCGAGTTCGCGGCCTAGCAGCCACGCCGTTTCGACCAGCGGTGCGCCGGCGGCGACCAGCGGCGCGTAGAGAGAGGTGTAGCAATTGCTCAGGCTGCTCAAGCGACCCCGACCGTGTCGCTGCAGCGGGACCATCGCCAGCGCTGACGGGCCGCGGGACAGGACGGCAAAGCATGGCTCGCCGTCAGTCGCGAGCCCATTCAAGATAAGGTTGCAAAACCATTCGCGACCGAGGGCGAAATCATGCCGCCGCGCTGCCGCGAAAATATCGCAGGCCCCGCCGGGCAGCTCGTCCAGCGAGGTGTGGATGCTCAGGCTTGGCGCCGACATTGCCGGATCAACATGGTGGCTGGACCGCGCGAAAACCGCGGCGTGTTGCCGCGACAACGGCTATACAACGCCATTTCTCGGCGAAGCGATCCCAAAACCCTCCCGCGGCTCGATTGAAGAGAGACTCATCCGTGCGACGAGGGATGTCGGCAAATTTTACAAGGACCAGAACAATATCAGGCCCGCTTTCTGATGGTCTGATTATTTACAAGAACTTGTCGGCTTGGCACGAGACTTGCCGGCAGTGTGCGACCGGGCGACTCGGGTGCTCGGCAAGATCGGTCAGTCGAGTCGCGGCCGCCGGACATTCCGCCGCACGGCCGCGGCTGCGCCTAGGGCCGGTCGGGGTTTACGCGGTGGACGACGAATTTATCGAGCTGATCTCGCTGGCCGACCGTATTCACCGACGTTGCCTCGATTTCGTCCAAGACGAGCTCGAGCAACTCGCGGTCCACGACATCACCCCGACGCAGGCGCTGATGCTGATCAATATCGGCCACATGCCAGTGTCGCCAACTGAATTGATCGTGCGCGGCGACTATCCCGGCACAAACCCATCGTACAATGTGAACCGGCTGGTCGAGTGCGGACTGGTCACGCGGGAACGCCGCACGCGCGATCGACGATCGAACGCCGTCCGGCTGACCGACAAGGGCCATAACCTGCGCCGCCTTATACTGGCGCTACACCGGCGGCAGAGCGAACAACTGGTGGCTGACGGCGCCCGTCTGTTTGCGGATGTCGCCGGGGCTGCCGACGTACTGCGCCAACTCGAGCACTCGCTTGCCGCGGTTGCTGGCGGCGAAAGAGCGCCGCGAGGCAGCCGGCAATCTGTCGCCGCGCCGGCAAGGCGGCGCCGCCGACAAGAACACTAGTGGATAGCGCTGATGAACGATCCAGACCCCCTACCTGAGCTTGCATTAGCAAAAAAACTTTACGATTCGCAAAAGCTGTGACTGCAAAAATTTTTATGCAACCATCTCGGAGCATGATCGTTCTACGTTGATCGCTGGGTTGGACATTGCGGCCCGACGAACCACATGGCCTGGGGTAGGGTGAAGTCGCGACCAACACCGGCAGGTCCACACGGGCCGAATTCCACAC
>DATLTH010000320.1:0-3622 GCA_035533695.1 Allostellaceae bacterium
TCAACCAATTGTTGGAACTGTCGTCGAACTCGACCTCTTCCAGGCCCAGATCGATCATCGGCTCCTCTGCAAAGACTTCGCGAATGGATTGCTTGGCAAGAGCCACCGCCTCCTTCACCTCCATAACCTCGCCCCCTCGATCTTGCGACCGGCATCGCGTGGTCAGCATTTGACACGAGCCGGATAATGATCCTAGCCAATTTCGCGTCCAAGAGGGCATTCTGCGCCTAAGAGCATCTCGAGGACCGGCCGATGGCATTCTCCCTGATCGATGACAAAAGCGGCGCGGTGCCGCTCGTTGCGGTGTCGAAGGCGGGGCTCGCGGCGTGGCGCGAGCGGGCGTCGGCGCGCGAGCGCGACTGGGCCCTGGCGACCGGGTTTTCCGGCGAAGCCGGCAAGCTCGCGCTGATCCCCGACGACAATGGCCGGCTCGGCCGGGTATTGGTCGGCATCGCCGAGGGCGAGCCGGCGATGTGGGCTTTCGCCGGGCTTTCCGACACCCTCCCCGAGGGCAAATACCGGGTCGAGGCGATGCCGGAGGGCGGCAACCCGAGCCATATCGCGCTCGGCTGGGCGCTCGGCACCTATGCTTTCACCCGCTACCGCGACAAGAAAAAGGCGAGCGGCACGCGGCTGGTGTGGCCGAAGGGCGCCGACAAGGGGCTCGTCGAGCGGCTGGCCGGCGGGGTCGCGCTGGCGCGCGATCTGATCAACACCCCGGCCTCGGACATGGGGCCGGCCGAGCTGGCGGAGGCGGCGGTCCATGTCGCCGAGCAGGCCGACGCGCAGCACCGGGTCATCGCCGGCGACGCGCTTCTCGCCGAGAACTACCCGACGATCCACGCCGTCGGCCGCGCCAGCGTGCGCGCCCCCCGCCTCGTCGACATCGTGTGGGGCGAAGAGAGCGCGCCGAAAGTGACATTGGTCGGCAAGGGAGTGTGCTTCGATTCGGGCGGCCTCGACCTCAAGGCGGCCTCCGGCATGCTCAACATGAAAAAGGACATGGCCGGCGCGGCGATCATGCTCGGGCTTGCCCGCGCGATCATGGACGCCAACCTGCCGGTGCGCCTGCGCGTGCTGCTGCCCTGCGTCGAGAACGCGGTCAGCGGCAATGCGATGCGGCCGCGCGACATCATCAAGACGCGGAAGGGGCTGACCGTCGAGATCGGCAACACCGATGCCGAGGGGCGCCTGATCCTGTGCGACGCCTTGGCCGAGGGCGCGCGCGAGCGGCCGGCCTTGCTGGCCGACATCGCCACCCTGACCGGCGCGGCGCGCGTCGCGGTCGGCCCCGAATTGGCGGCCTTGTTCTGCAACGACGACGCGCTGGCCGAGGGGCTGCTCGCCGCCGGCACCGCAGAGGACGATCCGCTATGGCGGATGCCGCTCTACCGTCCCTATCGCCGGCTGCTCGACAGCAAGATCGCCGACCTCAACAACGTGTCCGAGGGGCCGCATGCCGGCGCGATCACCGCCGCGCTCTACCTGCAGGAGTTTGTCGAGCCGGGCGTCCCGTGGGCGCATCTCGATGTGATGGCCTGGAACGGCCGCACCCGCCCCGGCCGCCCGGAGGGCGCCGAGGCGCAGGCGTTGCGCGCGCTGTACAGCCATATCGCCGGCCGGTTCGGCGCCGCGCACTGAAATCTGCGCTGACCGCCCGCTTCCTGGCCTGAGTAGTTTCCGGCGCTATCCGCCTCGCGACGTTGCGAAGTATCGTTCGCGAGCGACTGTTCCCCAGTCGTGTTGAAGAGTCGGAGTATCAAGCTATGGATACAGTAACCCCGCAGACGGTAGAAGTCCCCACCGATGTACAGACCCTATCGGCCGGCTATCGCGCGTCGCATGTAATTGGCAAAAATGTTGTCAACGATGCCGACGAAGCCATTGGCAAGATTGACGACCTCCTGGTCAGCCCGGATGGCAAGCGGCCCTATGTTGTCCTGTCGGTCGGCGGCTTCCTGGGCATGGGCACTCACTTCCTTGTGGTGCCTTACGACACGCTGCTGTTTGTCGACAAAAAGGTCGTTCTTCCGGGCGCGACCAAGGAAGGCCTCAAAACGAAGCCGCAATTCAAATACGCTGAGGCGGCGTGATCTTCACGGCCGCCGCATAGGGTTTTCGGAGGTCCGTCGCGATGGACCTCCGCCCGCCCGCATAGCCGACGCCGACGCTAATTCGGATAGACGATCGTGCGCAGCATGACCCGGTGCTCGTCCGGCCGATAATCGCCGGCGCCGCGGTGCATCGTCGCCCGCTCGTCCCAGATCAACAGGTCGCCGACCCGCCAGTCGTGATAATAGACAAAGCGGTCCTGCGTCGCGTGCTCGGCCAGCTCTTCGATCAATTCCCAGGCCGCCTCGCGCTCCATCCCGACAAAGCCGTGCACATGCATCGGATTGACGAAGAGGATCGGCCTTCCGGTCACCGGATGCGGGACGACTGCCGGGCGCGGCAGCTCGGTGTACCGCTTTTCCGTGACGCCTTTGAAATCGCCGTAGAGGCGCTCGCCGGCCGGCCCCGAGCTGCGGCCGTGCAGCCCGGTGAGCGTCGCCAGCCGCGCTTTCATCGCCTCCGGCAGCGCGTCGTAAGCGGCCCGCATATCGGCAAACATCGTCCCGCCCTTGGTCGCCGGAATCTCCAGGGCATGCAGCATCGCCAGCAATGGCAGCACCTCCTCATAGGTCGAATCGGTGTGCCAGTCGGTGGCGCGCTTGACGCCGTACCAGTCGATGCCGCCGTCCTCTTCGACATTGGTCAGCCACGACACTTCCTCGTGGTCCGGGTGACGGTATTTCACCAGCGCGTGCTTGCGCGGCACCCCGAAGCGCCGGCCGAAGGCGGCAATGTCAGGGGCGCCGAGCGTCTGGTCGCGAAACACCAGCACCGGGTGCTCGGCAAAGGCCTGTTCGATCCAGGCGAACGTGTCGTCATCGAGCTGCGACAAGTCGATCCCGACGGCTTCGCGGCCGAGCGCCTCACCGAGCGGGCGCAGTGCGGGTGAACCGGGCATTGGCGATCCTCCTTCGCGCGGTTGCAGCGCCTCCGACGGCGCCATCCGCACGCACTATATGATCTCGATCGGGCCGTCGCCGCAATCACCGCTACAGCCGGATTGACAAGTCGGCCTTGCGCGCTGGAAGAATCGACCCCGCGGGTTCGGGCGCGCGCGTGATTAACGCTTTGTCAATCACGGTTTGCCAATTCCTGGTGGCGCACAACTCGCAGATGGGATCCGTCATGCAGCTAGGCGATATGCTGATCGCGCGAGGGCTCGTGACCCCCGCCGATATCGAAGCGGCGCTGGCGCGCCAGGTCAAGGAAGGCGGGCGGCTCGGCGAAAACCTGATCGCGATGGGCCTGGTGACGGCGGATCAGATCGCGGCCGTGGTCAACAGCGCGCCGGCGATGCCGGCAGCGGTGGCGGATTCCGGCATCCCGGAGCGCAACCTGCTCTACCTGATGCTCAAGTTCATGCATATCGAAGCGTGCGAGACGGTTCTTGAACTCGCCGACCGCATGAAACTGCCGCGCCGCCTGGTCCAGGAGCTGATCCAGAATTCGATCCACCAGCGCTATATCGGGGCCACCGGCGCGACCAGCGACCTTGCCCTCTCGACCCATT
>DATLTH010000321.1:0-7311 GCA_035533695.1 Allostellaceae bacterium
ACGCCATAGATCTGCCTCCCGACCCGGGACGGCGTGTCGGACAGCATCCCGATGACGCGATAGACCGAATTACGGTCACGCGCGGTCTCGCGGATGAAGGTATCGGCGCCCTCCCTTGTGCTGATCAGCAGCACCGGCACGCGCGCGCCGCGCCCGGGCTCGAAGAGGTGGTCGAGGCCGCGATCCTTGAACAGGCGGTAGCCAAGCCGCGGCCCGCCCAACAAGGCGACCAGCACCAGCCAGTCGATCAGCAGAAACGACCGCGGCAAGGTGTCGAGGCGGGTGAACAGAAACACGACCGGCAGGAAAACCACCTCGGTCAGGGTTGCGGCCCGCGCGATGTTGAACAGGTCGGGCAGCGACGCGTACCGCCAGATGCCGCGATAGAGGCCGGTGACAAGAAAGACCGCTGCCGCGATCACCGTGAAGACGATGCCATAGAGGATCGTCAGCTGCGCTTGTTTCGTCACCATGTCGGCGCCGATCCGCAGATAGAGCGCCAGCGCAAAGGACAGCGCAGCCATCGCGACGTCGTGCAGAAAGGCAAGGATAGCGCGACGGGATTTCGGTAGGAGCGGCACGCGGAGACTGATCAGGGCGGGTTCCTTGACGCGGGCTCTCTATAGCAAATTTCCATTGTGCCGGGGAAATCGCAGTGCCTATTCCGGCAGGCCACGGAGACTCCTACAATACCCTGATGACGCGCCGACGGTTGTACCTTCTGCTGCGGCCTGAAACCGCCGATGCCGGGGCGCGGACGTTTCGCATTGTGCACCATCTGATGGTGGCGTGCGGCGTCGCGATCATGCTGACGACGACGGTCGCGCCATTCGAGGCGGCCTATGGCGGGAGCCTCGCGATCGGTTTCTATCTCGTCGCGGCGTTTTTCCTGGCGGAATACGTGCTGCGCCTGATCGCCGCGCCGGAAGCCCCGGGCGGCGAGCATCGCGGCGAATGGCGGGTGCGGCTCGCCTGGGCGGTGTCGCTCGGCGGCGTTTTCGATCTGGTCAGCGGGCTGCCCGGGATCGCCGCGCTGGTCTACGGCCCGGCGGCCAGCCTGTCGGGGTTTATCTGGGCGTTCAAATACGTCCGCTATTCGCCGGGGTTGGCGAGCCTCGGCCGGGTCATTCGCCACGCCCGACAGGCCTTGTTGTCGGTGCTGCTCGGCTTTTGCATCGTGCTGTTGACCGCCGCCAGCATCGCCTATCTGCTGGAGCGCAACGCCCATCCCGATCATCCCGAAGCCTTCGCCTCGATCCCGGCGGCATTGTGGTGGGGGATCGTGACGATCACGACGACCGGGTATGGCGACGTCGTGCCGCGGACGATCGCCGGCCGCGCCCTCTCCGGTGTCGTCATGGTCGGCGGCATCCTGATTTTTGCGCTGTGGACCGGCATCCTGGTCAACGGGTATGCCGAGGAATTGCGGCGGCGCGACTTTCTGCGCACCTGGGAGCTCGTTGCCAAGGTGCCGTTCTTCCACGACATCGGCGCGTCGCTGATTGCCGAGGTTGCCCGGCTGCTGCGGCCGCGCGATTACCCTTCCGGCGCCGTCGTGATGCGGCGCGGCGAACCGGGCGACTGCATGTACTTCGTCGCCGACGGCGAAGTCGAGATCCAGCTGCAGTCGGGGCCGCTCTATCTCGGGACCGGCCAGTTCTTTGGCGAATTGGCCCTGCTGACCGGCGAGCCGCGCAACGCGACGATCGTCTCCGCGCAAGCCTGCACGCTGCTCGCCCTCGATATCGTCGATTTTCACGAGTTGCTCGGGCGTCAACCCGAGCTCGCGCGCGTCATTCGCGAAGAGGCGCGCAAGCGCCTCGGCACCGATCTCCTTCGCCATCGCGCCCATCCGGTGATCGCGGCCGAAGAGGCCGGGTAAGGCTCGGTTCGCCGGCAGCCCGAAAACAATTGTCGTTGCGGCGGGCGCAGCGACAAAGCACTCTCGATCGGGTTGAGACAGGCTGCCGCTGCCGCGGAGGAAGAGATGGCGCCGAAACCGCAGGTGATCGCCCTCGAGGAGCATTATTTCGACCCCGAGGTAAAGCTGCACGTCGCCGGCACCGAGCGGTCGGGCGGGTCGCAGATCAGCGCCCAACTCGACGATGTCGGGCAGGGCCGCATCGCCGAGATGGATGCCGCCGGGATCGACCTCCAGGTGCTGTCGCACGGCGCGCCGTCGGTGCAGAGGATCGCCGATGCCGAGCTCGCGGTGCGATTGGCGCGCGGCGCCAACGACCGCCTCGCCGAGACCGTTCGCAGCCGCCCCGACCGTTTTGCCGCCTTTGCGATGCTGCCGACCGCCGACCCCAAGGCCGCCGCCGACGAACTCGAACGCGCGGTCACCCGGCTCGGCTTCAAGGGCGCGATGGTGCACGGTCTCGCCAATGGCCTGTTTCTTGACGACCGGCGGTTCTGGCCGATTTTCGAGCGCGCGCAGACGCTCGACGTGCCGCTCTATCTGCATCCCGCGGTGCCGCATCCGGCCGTCATCGACGCGTATTACAAGGATTATGTCGAGAAATACCCGAACATGCTGCGCGCCGCCTGGGGGTTCACGGTCGAGACCGCAACCCAGGGCATCCGCCTCATTCTGAGCGACGTGTTCGACACCTACCCGCGGCTCAAGATCATTCTCGGCCATCTCGGCGAGGGCCTGCCGTTTTACCTGTGGCGCATCAACATGGCATTGGTGCGCGACGGCGCCGGCCCCTCCTGGTTCCGCGACACCTTCTGCGAACATTTCTGGATCACGACCAGCGGGTTCTTCTCCGACCCGGCCCTGTTGTGCTGCGTCCAGGAATTGGGCGTCGACCGCATCCTGTTTTCGGTCGACTATCCGTTTGTCGAGAACAAGCCCGGTACCGATTGGGTGCACAGCATCCCGCTATGCGCCGAGGACCGGGCGAAGATCCTGAGCGGCAACGTCAAGCGGCTGCTGAAGATGTGACGAGCGCCGTCACTCCCGCGAAAGCGGGAGTCCAGGGGGCTCTCCGGATTCCCGCTTTCGCGGGAATGACGATTTTGGGGCGGCAAAACAGGGGCGGTTCACATGAAGATGCTCGGCGTCCATCCCGGACCGCTGATGTACACGAAGATTTTCTTGCGGCTCGAGCCGCTCGGCCTCGAACTGGTCGCCGCGTCGGCGCGGGCCGCCGGCCACGAGGTCCGACTGATCGACCTCCAGGTCGAAAGCCATCGCGATTTCCAGCGGCTGATCGACGAGTGGCGGCCCGAGGTCATCGCCTTTTCGTGCAACTATCTCGCCAACATCCCCGAGATCATCGATCTGGCCAAGATGGCGAAGGCGCGGCTGCCGCGCGCCGTGGTCTGCGTCGGCGGCCACAGCGCCTCGTTTGTCGCCTCGTCGATCATCGAGCACGGCGAGGGCGCGGTCGATTGCGTATTGCGCGGCGAGGGCGAGGCCGGGCTGCCGCTTCTGCTGGCGGCGATCGAGGCCGGCGCCGATCTCGCCGCCGTACCGGGCGCCGTCACCGCCGACGGCGAGGGGCCGCCGCCCGGCTTTGTCCACTCGCTCGACACGCTGTTGCCGGCGCGCGATCTGTTGCGCCACCGCCGCAAGTATTTCCTCGGCATTCTCGATCCCTGCGCCTCGATCGAGTTCTCCCGCGGCTGCCCGTGGGACTGTTCGTTCTGCAGCGCCTGGACATTTTACGGGCGCAGCTATCGCCTCGTCAGCCCGGAACGGGTGGTCGAGGATCTGCGCTCGATCCGCGAGCGGGGCGTTTTCATTGTCGACGATGTCGCCTTCATCCACGAGCGCCATGGCCTGGAATTGGGCGAGGCGGTGGCCCGGGCGGGTATCAGGAAGGGCTATTACCTCGAAACCCGCGGCGACGTGCTGCTGCGCAACAAGGAGGTGTTCCGCTTCTGGAAGAAGCTCGGCATGGAATACATGTTTCTCGGGCTCGAGGCGCTCGACGAGGAGGGGCTGCGCAAATATCGCAAGCGCGTGCCGCTGGGGCGCAATTTCGAGGCGCTCGAATTCGCCCGTTCGCTCGGCATCCACCTCGCGATCAACCTGATCGCCGATCCCGACTGGGACCACGAGCGGTTTCGCATCGTGCGCGAGTGGTGCCTCGAGCAGCCCGACATCGTCAACATCAGCGTCAACACGCCCTATCCCGGTACCGAGACCTGGCTGACCGAGGAGCGCCGCTTGACAACCCGCGACTACCGGCTGTTCGACATCCAGCACGCGGTATTGCCGACCCGCCTGCCTTTGGCCGAGTTCTACGCCGAACTGGTGTCGACGCAGCGCGCGATCTACGCCAAGCACATCGACTGGCGCGACATCACCGGCGTTGCCGGCATCGCGACGCGGCTCTTGCTGCGCGGCCAGACCAATTTCGTCCGGAGCCTGTTCAAGCTCAACAGCGTCTACCGGCCGGAGCTGTTGCTGGCCGACCATGCCAGACCGGTCGATTACCAGATCGCGCTGCCGCCGCCGGCCGCTGCCGAGCCGGCATCCGGCCGCGCGCTCTATGTGCACGCGCCAAAGGGCCGCGCCGGCCGCGCAATCGACGCCGCGACCGAGCGCTTTGTCGACGAAACCCGGATGGGCGCGACGCCGTAGCCCGGTCCTGTCTCAGCCCGCCGCCGCCTCAGCCCGCCGTGTCGAGGCTCTTCGCCACCATCTCGTGGGTGTTGGCGCTGAGCCCCGGGGTCGCCAGGATGCGGTCGAGCGCGGCGCGCATCAGCCCTTGCCGGGCCGTGTCGTAGCGTCGCCATTGCCCCAAGGGTTGCACGAGGCGAGCGGCGAGTTGCGGGTTGGGCGGGTCGAGGAGCAGCACCTCGTCAGCGAGAAACCCGTAGCCCTCGCCGCTCGCCGCATGGAAATGCAGTGGGTTGGCTTGCGAAAACGTGGCGACGAGGGCGCGCACCCGGTTCGGGTTGGCGCGGGTGAAGGCCGGATGCCGGGTCAATTCCCGCACCGCGGCGATCGTGCCGGGCAGGGCCGAGCGGGCCTGCAAGGCAAACCATTTGTCGATGACCAGCGGGTCGCCTTCCCAACGCCGGTAGAAGGCGTCGAGCGCCGCCGCACGCTCCGGGCCGTCGATGTCGATCAGCACGGCGAGCGCCGCCAACACATCGGTCATGTTGCCGCCCCGGTCGAACTGCGCCTTGGCGAGCCGCGCCCCTCCCGCCCGGTCGCCGGCGGCGAGATAGGCGAGGCAGACGTTGCGCAAGGCGCGCCGCCCGATCGCGCTGCCGTCGATCTGGTAGGGGCCGGGATCGGCGAGGCGGCGATAGGTTTCGCCGAGCGGCGCGGCGAGCACTCCGGCGAGCGCGGCGCGCGTACTCTCGCGGGCATCGTGGATCGCATCGACGGCAACCACCGTCATTTCGTCGGCGAGGGTCGTCTCGCTCGGCAATGACAGGGCTTCGGCGGCAAAGGCCGGGTCGCGCTCGGAATCGGCGAGGGTCTGGCGCATCGCCGCGACGAGATCGGCGTCGAGCGGCGGGGCGGCCGACCCACGCTGATGCGCGGCGACGCGGTCGAGCAGCATTCGGGTCGCGACCTGCTGGCCGGCGTCCCAGCGGGCGACCGGATCGGTATCGTGGACCGCGAGAAATTTGAGACGTTCGAGCGGCACCCCGCGCAGCTTCACCGGCGCCGAGAAGCCGCGCAACAGCGAGGGCACCGGCGGCGCCGGCACGTCGACAAAGCGGAAGGTCTGCCGGTCGCGCGCGACATCCAGCACGCGGGTCCCGGCGTGGGCGCGATCTTCGCCGTCAAGCCGGGTCGGCATCTCGTCGCCGTTGGGGCCGAGCAGTCCGATCGCCAGCGGCACCGGCATCGGCCGCTTGTCGGGCTGGCCGGGCGTCGGCGGCACGCGCTGGGCAACCTCGAGGTCGTAGCGGCGCGTCGCGGCGTCATAATGGTCCGCGATCGTGATCTCCGGGGTGCCGGCCTGCCGGTACCACAGATCGAAGCCGCCGAGATCGACCCCCCGCGGGTCCATACTGGCGCCTTCCTGCATCGCCGCGACGAAGTCGCCGATCGTCGCCGCCCGGTTGTCGTTGTGGCGGATATAGGCGTCCATGCCGCGGCGGAAGCCCTCCGGCCCCAAGAGCGTGTGCATCATGCGGATCACCTCGGCGCCCTTGTTGTAGACCGTCGCGGTGTAGAAATTGTCGATGCGCAGGTAGCTCTGCGGCTGCACCGGATGGGCGAGGGGGCCCGCATCCTCGGGGAATTGCGCGGCGCGCAAGGTGCGGATGTTGCCGATGCGGCACACGGCCGCGCTGCCCTGATCGGCCGAGAACAATTGGTCGCGGAACACGGTCAGCCCTTCCTTCAGCGACAGCTGGAACCAGTCGCGGCAGGTGACCCGGTCGCCGGTCCAATTGTGGAAATATTCGTGGGCGATGACCGCCTCGATCGCCTGGTAGTCGCTGTCGGTCGCAGTGTCGGGCTTCGCCAGCACATAACGCGTGTTGAAGATGTTGAGGCCCTTGTTCTCCATCGCTCCCATGTTGAAGTCGCTGACCGCGACGATGTTGAAGACGTCGAGATCGTATTCGAGGCCGAACGCCTCCTCGTCCCAGCGCATCGCCTTTTTCAGCGATTCCATCGCGTGGCCGCATTTGTCCTCGTCGCCCCGCCGCACCCAGATCCCCAGCGCCACCTCGCGCCCCGAGCGGGTCGTGAAACCATCCTCGACCGCGACGAGGGCGCCCGCGACCAGGGCGAAGAGGTAAGAGGGCTTGGGGTGGGGATCGACCCACTTGGCCCAATGCCGGCCATCAGCAAGATCGCCGCCGCCCGACGGGTTGCCGTTCGACAGCAATACCGGAAAACGCGCTTTGTCGGCGCGGATCGTCACCGTGTAGCGCGCCATCACGTCGGGCCGGTCGGGGAAGTAGGTGATCCGGCGAAACCCCTCGGGCTCGCATTGCGTGCAGAAATTACCGCCCGAAAGGTAAAGCCCGCTGAGCGCGGTGTTGCGCTCGGGAATGATGCGGGTCGTGATGTCGAGGGCAAAGGCGTCGGGCACCTCGGCGATCACCAGCGCGCCGTCCGGCTCGATGCGGTACTCGCCGGACGTCAGGTTGCGGCCGTCGAGCGCGAGCGCGCGCAGTTCGAGTTCCTCCCCGTCGAGGCGCAGCTCCGCTCGCGGCGGCGCTTCCGGGTTGCGGCGCAGCCGCAGATGCGCCGCCACCTGCGTATCGGTCGGGGCCAGATCGAAGACCAGGTCGACCGTGTCGACGAGAAACTCGGGCGGCCGGTAATCGGCGAGGCGGGTCGGTTGCGGGGTCGTATCAGCGGAAATCTCGGGCATGTGA
>DATLTH010000322.1:0-3488 GCA_035533695.1 Allostellaceae bacterium
CCTTCATACCGGCAAAAACAAAGGGCATCGCATAGGGGAACCGCGCAAGGCGAAACATCTGCCATTCGCTGGCGGTCAGCGAACGGCATAATTGCAGGATCTCGGGCTTGGCGCTGACCAGCCCGGTCATTGTCGAGACCACGATCGGGAAGAAGGTGATGAAGATCGCGACGACGATCGTCGAGCTGTCGCCGACGCCGAGCCAGACGATGAAGAGCGGCGCGAGCGCGATCTTCGGAATCAGCTGAAACATGACGATGTGCGGGTAGAGCGCCTCGCGCACCCATGCCGAAAACGTGACCGCGACCGCGAGGCCGATCCCGAGCGCCGTCGCGAGAACAAAGCTGACGACCGTCTCGTAGGTGGTCGGCACCGCCTGGGCGATCAGAATGGCGTAATTCTCCGACAGCACCTTCCACACCGCCGAAGGCGGCGGCAGCAGCACCGGCGAAATCTTGGTGACCCGGCACAGCAATTCCCAGGCGAGTGTCACGACGATCGCAAAGCCCAGCGGCAGCAGCAGACCGCGGCCCAGCCGTCCCTGCCATCCGCCGCCCTCGGCGACGCCGCGCCGGGCAGAAAGGCCGGTGGTTTCCTGCGCAATCGTCATCGTGACGCTACGCCGCCAGCGCCGAGAATTCGGGCAGCAGAGGCGAGTCGGCGCGGTGAAGCTTGCCGGCGCGCAGCGCAAACTCCGGATGCAGGATCTGCTTGGCCGGGTATTTCACCCGCTCGGAATCGATCAGTGTCCAGTCGCCGTCAATCAGCCGCATTGCCGACAGATCGGCCGGCATGCCGACCGACAGCGAGCCCATCTCGGCTTCGAGCCCGAGCATGATCGCCGCATTGCTCGTCGCCATTCGCACCACCTCGGAAAGCGGCACGCCAAGCGCCAACAGCTCGGTCATCGCGTGCTGCAGGCTGTAGGGGCGCGAAAACGGCGAGGCGCGGTCGTCGGCGATGATCGAATCGACCCCCTCGCCGCTGAACATGCCGCGATAGGCGCGGCCGCCGTCGCCGATGCGCACGTTGTAGCCGTGCAGATCGGCGCCGATGGTGAACGGCAGGATGCCGGCGTCGATGACGCGGCGGGCATTGGTAAAGCTGAAATGCGCGCCGCGACCAACATCGATGCGAACGCCCCGGGCCAGCGCCTCGCGCACCAGCGGATGGATCGAGCCGTCGGCGGCGACAAATCCGCTCGGAAATTTGGTGAACGGATGCGCCAGGATGTCGCCGGGATCGAGCAGCGGCACCACCTCGTCGATGATCTTCGCGGCGTCCACCTTGGCGCCGTGCAGTTCGGGCCACAGCGTGCCGAGATGGATGTAGACCGGCAGCTTCACTTCGCGCGAGGCCTCCTTGGCTAGCTTCAGCGAGGCCATGCCCCAGCGCGAATAACCGCCCGGCTCGGCATGCGCCTTGATGCCGCGTACCAGATCGGCGTTGTCGCGCGCGGTTTTGACGATCGCCTCTACGTTGATGCCGGTGGGCCCGTAAAGATCGACATAGCGGTGGCCGAGCAGCCCGCCGGCGAGATAGGCCGAGACAAACGCCAGCACCCGGGTCTTGGCGGTGTCGACAATGAACTTGCGGAACCCGTCGAAGGTCAGCGCGCTGGGCCCGCCCTGGTCGACGACGGTGGTGACGCCGGAGCGCACTCCCACGAGATCGGGGTTGAGCCCGAAATCGCCGGAGACGTGCTCATAGACATGGGCATGGGTGTCGATCAGGCCGGGCGCGACGATCAGCCCGGCGGCGTCGATGATTTTGGCCTCGCCGGCAGCGAGGCTCGGCGCGACCGCCGCGATGCGGCCCTTGCGGATACCAACGTCATTTATGCCGTCGATCCCGTTGGCTGGATCGACGACCCGTCCGCCGCGCACCACCAGGTCATAGCCGGATTTCAGCCGGGCGATCGTCGCGCCTGATCGGACAGCGGCGCTGCGGGGCTTTGCCATGGGTCAATCCTTTCCGTCATCAGCCGGCGGCGGCGCGCCGCCTATTCGGCGGCATCCAGCATTCCGGGATGCAGCGCCGCCCGCAACGACTGCTCGTAAGCCTCGGCCCAGGCCTGCCCCTCGGGGGCGATCACATCGCCCGACCGCAGCCTGGCGGCGCGGTGCGGGCTGTCGAGTTGCGGCGCGGCGGCACCCTCGCGCAGCGCCTTTGCCGCATCCACGAGGCGTCGGCGGGTGGCGACGATCAGGCGATCGCTCGGCGCCAGATGCTCGAGTGTCCGGTCCGAAATCTCGCCCATGCTTTGGGTCATCGCCGCGTCCTGCTGAAACACCTCGCCGATTCCGGTGTAGCTGACGCTGCGCTGAACTTCTCGGTCGATCAGGTAATCGTTGTGCTGGTTGGCCACGGCGCGCCACCGGCCGTACCAATCGGGGCCGCTGGGCAAGGTCGCGGTCTTGCGATCGAGATACGGAAGCGGGCCGCCCGCGGCGTCGCGCCCGAGCACCGGGGTCTTGTGCTTCCACAAAAAAGAGATCGCCATCGTGTGGGTGTCGTCCATCGGGACCCACGCCTGCGCCAGCACGTTGTCGGTCAGCGGGCCGTTGGGAAACAGCGTCCAGAACGGCAGAATGAAATGCGCGAAGCGGTAGTAGACATAACCGGGATCGGCCGGCCGGTACGCGGTGTACATGGTGCCGTAATCGGTCGATTTAACGTGGTAGCGCGGGGCGCGGTCGCTGAGCTGAAAGCGCTCGATGTGGTTGGGGTCGACATCATCGAACCTCACCTTGCCGGTGTGCAGAAAGCTGAAATGCGAGGTGTCGATATCGCCTTCGAGCGCCTGCAGCCAGTTGCACTCGCGCTGCACGCAGGTGACGTCGACCTCGGCGGCCGGTGCCAGCGTTGCCTCGAGCGCCGGCAGCGGCGGCAATTTCTTGCTCGCCCCCATGTAGACGTAGACCACGCCGTTGCGCTCGGCCACCGAATAGGCCCTTGCCTTGACCTTGGCGCTGAAATCCTGGTCGGCCGGCAGGTTGGGCATCTCCAGGCAGTTGCCGGCGGTGTCGAATTTCCAGCCGTGATAGGCGCAGCGGATGCCGCCCTCTTCGTTGCGGCCGAAAAACAGCGAGGCGCAGCGATGCGGACAGCGGTGATCGAACACCCCGATCCTGCCGGCGGTGTCGCGGAACGCGATCAGCTTTTCACCCAGCAGCATCAGCCGCAGCGGGTCGCCGTCCGCTGTCAGCTCCGCGGACAGACAGGCCGGCAGCCAATACTGCCGCATCAATGTTCCCATCGGGGTGTCGGGCCCGACATGGGTCAACAGCTCGTTTTCGGCGTGAGAGGTCATTGGTGCATCCCCTCGATTGATCCGGTAGTCCGGCTAGCGTCGGCCATAACTGCGCCGCACCAGTTTCTCGGCGAGCGCCACGGCGCCGAACAGCGCCACCCCGACCGCGCACAGGATGAACAGCGCGGCAAAGACGCTCGCGGTTTCCATGCGCGAACTGGCAAACAGGATGTAA
>DATLTH010000323.1:0-9836 GCA_035533695.1 Allostellaceae bacterium
GCCGCGCGGCGCTCGTCCTCGACGCGCCTCTTCGCCTTGCGGAACCGATTGAGATTGACCACCGACGCCATGATCCGTCCCCGCGATGGGCCTGCCGGCCATTAATGGTCCCGGCCGGGCCGTTCTGCAACGCCCTCTTCCGGCCGATCGTCGTCACCAAGCTCGCCGCGGCGGCAGCTGGCGAGAACAAACAGGCGCACCGCGCTCGACAGGTTGCCGCCGCGCTCGGCATCGATTGCCGTCAGCAGCGCGTTAACCGATAGGCCGCGCCGCACCGCGATCTCGCAAAACGCCTCCCAGAACGGCGCTTCCAACGACACGCTGGTCGCGTGCCCGGCAATCCGCACCGAATGCTTGACCAGCGGCGCTTTGCTCATGACCGCCCAACGATGGCAGACCGCAGAAGTTTTTCAAGCGCTTGGCCGGCGGCCGCGAGCCGGCACGACGGGCCGCTTGTAATGCTCCGGCCAATCCGCAAGGATCGGAGCATTGATGGGAGAATGTAGCTGGCCCTGACGCTGGCGCCCGCCGAGCCGCCAACTATTCGTTGCCGGACGCGGCCGTTAATGTCATTGATCGGCCAGCTGATTTAGCGCGTGAAGGCTGGGCGCGCCCGGACAGTCGGATCGGCAGCAACTTTGGATTTATCATCGCAATGTTCGGTAGAATGCTGGGTTTATTGTCGGCCGACATGGCGATCGACCTCGGCACCGCAAACACGCTTGTCTATGTCAAGGGCCGAGGGATCGTGCTCAATGAGCCTTCGGTCGTCGCCATCGCCAGCGTCAAGGGCAGGAAGCAGGTGCTCGCGGTCGGCGAGGAAGCCAAGCTGATGCTTGGCCGCACCCCGGGCAACATCCAGGCAATCCGGCCATTGCGCGACGGCGTCATCGCCGATTTCGAGGTGGCGGAGGAAATGATCAAGCATTTCATCCGCAAGGTCCACAACCGCCGGAGCTTCGCCAGCCCACAGATCATCATCTGCGTGCCGTCGGGGTCGACCGCGGTCGAGCGGCGGGCCATCCAGGAATCGGCGGAAAGTGCGGGCGCAAGGCGCGTGTTTCTGATCGAGGAGCCGATGGCGGCGGCGATCGGCGCCGGATTGCCGGTCACCGAGCCCACGGGGTCGATGATCGTCGATGTCGGCGGCGGCACCACCGAGGTGGCCGTGCTGTCGCTGGGCGGCATCGTCTATTCCCGCTCGGTCCGGGTCGGCGGCGACAAGATGGACGAGGCGATCATCGCCTATATCCGCCGCAATCATAACCTCCTCGTTGGCGAAGGCAGCGCCGAGCGGATCAAGAAGGAGATCGGCTCGGCCTGCATGCCCGAGGACGGCGAGGGCCGGGTCATGGAGATCAAGGGCCGCGACCTGATGAACGGCGTCCCCAAGGAGATCGTGATCAGCGAGCGGCAAATCTCGGAAAGCCTCGCCGAGCCGGTCGGCTCGATCGTCGAGGCGGTCAAGGTCGCGCTCGAGCATACCGCGCCCGAACTCGCCGCCGACATCGTCGACAAGGGGATCGTTCTGACCGGCGGTGGCGCCCTGCTCGGCAATCTGGATTTCATCCTGCGCCACGCCACCGGGCTGCCGGTGTCGATCGCGGACGATCCCTTGAGCTGCGTGGCACTGGGAACGGGCCGCGCGCTCGAAGAGATGAAGACGCTTAAAAACCTGTTGATCAACATGTGGTGACGACACTCGACTCGGGTTATGCTCCGAACCGGGGGGTATCGGGGGCTATGAGAAACCAGCGTTGTTGCGCCGGCCGGGCCAGGACTTCCGGGGGCGTCAGAGCATGAAGGGGCATCGGTGATCCGGTCGCCGGCACAGCTCCGCGCGACGATCCAGCGCGCCGCGCCACCGCTTCTGGTCCTGCTGTCGGCGGTGATCATCATCCTCGGCAAGGCCGATCAGACGATGTTCGATTCGCTGCGAACGACGCTGACGGACGACGTGGCCCCGGCGCTTAACGTCGTGTCCCGTCCCCTCGGAGCGGCAGCGACGCTGGTCCGCCGGGCTGAGGGGGTGGTCACGATGTACCAGGACAACCTCAGACTCAAACAAGAGAACAAGCGCCTGCTGCAATGGCAGCAGATCGCCCTCGAACTTTCCGACGACAATCGCCAGCTGCGCGGGTTGCTGAAGGTGGTGCCGAGCGGCGCGGTTTCGTACGTCACGGCCCGCGTCATCGCCAATTCCGGCGGCGGCTTTGTGCGCACGCTGATGGTGAACGCCGGGGCCGAGCAGGGCCTCACGCGCGGCCAGGCGGCGATCACCGGCGGAGGCCTTGTCGGGCGTCTGACGGAAGTCGGCGCTCGCGCGTCGCGCGTCCTGCTGATCACCGACCTCAACTCGCGCATCCCGGTCGTCGTCGCGCGTTCGCACATCAATGCGGTGCTGGCCGGCGACAATTCGGAGCGCCCGCGCCTGCTGTATGCCGGAGCGCCGAATGAGATCAAGATCGGCGACCGCGTCGTCACCTCAGGCGAAGGCGGCGTCTTCCCGCCGGACCTGCCGGTCGGCGTCGTTGCCGCCCTCGGCCGGGGCGGACCGCAAGTCGAGCCCTTTGTTGAATCGTCGCAGGTCGGCCGTCTGCTGGTCGTCGATTACGGCCTGGCCGGCGGGCTGCCGCAGCCGGTGCCGGTGACCGCGCGTTCCGGCCGACACGGCAAGCCGGTTGCGACCGATGAGGCGGGCGTGCGCTGAATCATGGCGCTCAAGGTTTCCAGCATCCCGTCGCTGCCGCCGGTCAACAGTGGGGTCGCCCGCATGCTGCCGTTGGCGACCACGCTGCTCGCCGCGTTCATTGCGATCCTGCCGGTTCAGGCTCCGGGCTATGCGGCGCTGACTCCGGCTTTTACATTGATGGCGGTCTATCATTGGACGATCTACCGGCCCGATCTCTTGCCGCCGGTCGGGTTGTTTGCGGTCGGCCTCGGCCAGGATCTGCTGGCCGGCACCCCGGTCGGGGTCAGCGCGCTGGTGTTGTTGGTGGCCCGTGCCGTGGTGCTGCGTCATCGCCGGTATTTCATCAATCGCACCTTTGCGTTTGTGTGGACCGGGTTCGCGCTGCTCGGCGCCGCCGCGGCCTTGGGCACGTGGGGTCTGCATTGCCTGATGCAGTTGAACCTGTTCGATTTGCGCACGCCGGTGTTCCGCACAGTTCTAACCATCGCGATCTTCCCGCTGGCGAGTTTGGCATTAGGCCGAACCCAACGCGCGCTGATGGGCGCCTCGGCGTGACGCGCTCGGGCTAGGTCTCCGGCCGTGCCCCGCGAAACTCAACGCGAGACGTTGTTCACCCGCCGCGCGGCGCTGCTCGCCGGCGGCCAGGCATTGCTCGGGGCCGCCCTGGTCGGCCGGCTGTATCAATTGCAGGTCCTCGACAAGGATCGCTACAGCCTTCTCTCCGACGAAAACCGCATCAATGTGCGCCTGCTGGCTCCGCCGCGCGGCCGCATTTTCGACCGCTTCGGTACGGTTCTGGCCGATAACGGGCGCAATTATCGTGTCGTGGTGGTGCCCGAGCAGACTGGCGATCTGAACGCGACGCTGAGCGCGCTCGGGACCCTGATCGAGATCACCGATGCGGATCGCCGCCGCGTGTTGCGCGACGCACGGCACAAGCACAGCTTTGTGCCCCTGGTCGTGCGGTCCAATCTGACCTGGGACGAGATGGCGCGGATCGAGGTCGCGGTGCCCGAACTCGCCGGGGTTGCGATCGAGCAGGGGATGATCCGCGAATACCCTTACGGGATGACGGCCGCGCATGTCGTCGGCTATGTCGCCGCTCCCTCGGAAAAAGATCTGACCGGCGACCCGCTGCTCGAACTGCCCGATTTTCGGATCGGCAAAAGCGGCATCGAGAAATCTCAGGATGCGCTGTTGCGGGGGACGGCGGGCACCAGCGAGATCGAGGTCAACGCCTATGGCCGGGTGGTGCGCGAGATCGCCCATCAGCCGGGACAGCCGGGACAGGACGTCGTGCTCGGGCTCGACATGGCGATGCAGGATTTTGTCATGCGGCGCTGCGCCGCCGAACCGAGCATCGCCTGCGTGCTGCTCGACGCGGTAACGGGCGATGTGCTCGCCCTGGTATCGAGCCCGAGCTTCGACCCGATGCTGTTCTCGGCCGGATTGACCCCGGCGGTCTGGCAGCAATTATCGACCGATCCGCGCAACCCGCTTACCGACAAGGCGATCGCCGGCGTCTACCCCCCGGGCTCGACGTTCAAGCCGGTGGTGGCGCTCGCCGCGCTCGAAGGCGGCGCCATCACCCCGGATACGCCGATCACCTGCCCGGGCTATCTGAAGCTTGGCGACGCCATCTTCCACTGCTGGAAGAAAGGCGGCCACGGCACCCTGCATCTGCATGACGCGATCAAGGAATCCTGCGACGTTTTCTTCTACGAAACGGCGCGGCGCACCGGCATCGACCGGATCGCGGCGATGGCGCACCGGTTCGGCTTCGGCGCGGTTCTGGGGCTCGACATTCCGGGCGAGCGCAGCGGGCTCATTCCGACCCGGGATTGGAAGCTGGCGACGACCGGGACCAGCTGGCAACCGGGCGAGACGCTGATCGCCGGCATCGGCCAGGGCGCCGTCGTGGCGACGCCGCTGCAGATCGCAACCATGGCGGCGCGCCTCGTCACAAGCCGCGCGATCGTTCCACACCTCGTCCGCGGCGACCGCCTGCCTCCGGGCGGCGACCCGCGACCACCCGAGTTTGCCGTACTCGACATCGCTCAGCGCAACCTCGCCCTGGTGGTCGCCGGGATGGACGCGGTGGTCAACGATCGGCACGGCACCGCCTATGCCGCGCGCATCAAGGACCCGGCGCTGGCGATGGGCGGGAAGTCGGGAACCTCGCAGGTTCGCCGGATCACCCAATACGAACGCGAGCACGGCCTGCGCAAAGTCAAGGACATCCCGTGGAAAGACCGCGACCATGCCCTGTTTGTGGCGTTCGCCCCGGTCGCCTCGCCGCGCTATGTCTGTGCCACCATCGTCGAGCACGGCGGCACAAGCGGCGGCGGCGGATCGGAAGTCGCTGCACCGATCTGCCGCGATGTGCTGATCGAGGTGCAGCGGCGCGATCCGGCGCGGCAGGTGCCCCAGCCCGCTTCGGTCGCGCGGGCCGGGCCGCCCGCCATGCCGCCGCAGGCGCCGACGATCGCGAGCCACGGCTAGCGAATGGCCAGCTTCGCGCCCGACATCGGCCACCATGAACTGACCTTCGCCGACAAGGTCCGCGGCCTCCAATGGGCATTGATGTTGCTGGTCGCGTTGATCGCCGGCATCGGCTTCGCCATGCTCTACTCGGCCGCGAACGGCAGTCTGCACCCCTGGGCGTCGCGCCAGATGACCCGTTTCGCGATCGCGTTGGTGGCGATGGTTGCGGCGGCGCTGATCGATATTCGCTATTGGTTCCGCAGTGCCTATTGGATCTATGGCATCGCGCTGCTCCTCATTGTTGCGGTCGATGTGCACGGCAGGGCGGGGCTGGGAGCGCAACGCTGGATCTCGATCGGCACCTTTCAGCTGCAGCCCTCGGAAATCATGAAGATTGCGCTGGTTTTGGCGCTGGCGCGTTATTTTCACGGCCTGTCGGCGGAAAATGCCGGACGGATCCGCTACCTGATCGTGCCCGCGTTGCTGATCCTCGCACCGACCGCGCTGGTGCTGAAGCAGCCGGATCTTGGCACGGCGATGATGCTGCTCGCCGCGGGTGCCATCCTGTTCTTCCTCGGCGGCGTCCGCTTATGGGTGTTCGGGGTGGGGGCGCTCGCCGCCGCAGCCACGGCGCCGCTCGCCTGGTCGATGCTGCGCGATTATCAGAAAACCCGGCTCTACACGTTTCTGCAGCCGGACCGCGACCCGCTCGGCGCCGGCTACCACATCCTGCAGTCGAAGATCGCGCTCGGTTCGGGCGGCCTGTGGGGCAAGGGCTTTCTGCTCGGCACCCAGAGCCATCTGAGCTTCCTGCCGGAGAAGCAGACCGACTTCATCTTCACGATGATCGCCGAAGAGTTCGGCCTGGTCGGCAGCGCGACGCTATTGGCGCTGTACGTCCTGGTGATCTTCTATGCCTTCGCGATCGCCTTGCGCAGCCGCAGCCAGTTCGGCCGGCTTTTGGGCCTCGGGATTGCCGTCAATTTCTTCCTGTACGCGTTTATCAATATGGCGATGGTGATGGGTCTCATTCCGGTGGTCGGGGTGCCGCTGCCGCTGGTTTCCTATGGGGGAACGGCGATGGTCACGGTGATGCTGGGGTTCGGCCTCTTGATGAACACCGGCATCCACCGCGATGTGCGGATCGGCCCGCTCGGGGAAAGTCGGCTCGGCTGACGACGCCGGTTGCGCATACCCGGCCGATCCTAGTATCCCTTTGTTTTTCGAGGAGACGCGATGGCCGAAAAGGAGGCGCCAGAGCCCGGTCGCCGGCTGCATGTGACGGTACTCCTCGTTGCCTCGCGCCGCGCGCTCGACAACGCGCTGAACGAACTTGGCTTTGCCGAGGACGACGACCGCGTCATCGAGCATGACGGAAGGCTGGCCTTTCTGACCTGCACCCATGAAGAGGATTGCGACGATC
The DNA here is from genome assembly GCA_035533695.1 of Allostellaceae bacterium. Taxonomy (GTDB): domain Bacteria; phylum Pseudomonadota; class Alphaproteobacteria; order ATCC43930; family CGMCC-115725; genus DATARH01. Next base: position 6,600 of record DATLTH010000323.1, read on the forward strand.
TGTTCGCCCTGATCGCGGAATTGTCGGCGCGCGGCGAAAGCTGGGAGTTGCAATCGCGGATCGACACCGACGCCGGGCGGGCCATCTATCAGTCGCTGGCCCGGCATCGGGCGGTCGAAGCGATCGACGCGGCCGTCGACGAGGAAGCCGAACCCGACGCGACCGAACCGCCCGCGCTCGATGTCGAAACCGCGGAAGGGTTGCAGGCGCTGAAAAAACTGCTGCGTCGGGTCGAGCCGGCCGAAGTCTTTGCGACGATCCGTCCGGGCCGCGAGGGCCGCGCCACCGCGCGCGTCCTGCGCCGCGGCTCGCGCCGGCAACTCGCCTCCGCGACCGCCTCCGACGAGGCGACATTGCGCGGGGTGCTGCGCGAGATTCTGCCCAATGTTATGCTCGACGTGGCGATGAAGCCGCCGAGCTGAGGCGCGCCGACCGAAGCTGACCGGCTCGCTTGCCGGGTCGGCCGGTTTGGCGCGAGATTTGCCGATATTGGATAACGCCGTCATCGAACGGGAGCTCTGACCATGTTTTCGCGACGCGCCCTGATCCTCCATTTGCCCGCCGCCGCACTCGCTGCAAGCGCCGGCTCGGCCTTTGCCGCCGACAAGAGCGTGACGGTCGGCATCAACCTGCCGCTGACCGGCGCCGATGCCGACGATGCGCTGCTGATCAAGGACGGCGCGATGCTCGCGTTCGACGACGCCAACAGCACCGTCGCCGGCTACAAGATCGATGTCACCGTGCTCGATGACGGCACCGCGACCGCCGGGCAATACGACCCCGCACAGGCCGCGACCAACGCCCGCAAGATGGTTGCCGACAGCAATGTCGTCGCCGCGATCGGGCCGCAGATGAGCGGCTCGGGCAAGGCGATGTCGCCGATCCTCAGCCAGGGCGGCTTGGCGATCATCACCCCGGCCTCGACCAATCCCGACATCACCGACCCGAAATTCGCCGCGCAATACCGGCCGGGCGGCAAGGCGATCTATTTCCGCACGGTGACGACGGACGCCTTCCAGGGCCCCAACATGGCGAACTATTACGCCAAGGAGCTGAAGGTCAAAAAGGTCTACATCCTCGACGACGGCGGCGCCTACGGCGTCGGCATGGCCAATGCCTTCGAAGCGCAAGGCAAGAAAGTCGGCCTCGACATTCTCGGTCACGACCAGCTCAACGCGAAAGAAACCGACTACACGACGATCCTGACCAAGATCAAGAGCCTCAATCCCGACGCGCTATATTATGGCGGCGTGGCCCTCGCCGGGGTGAAACTGGTCAAGCAATCCTATGACATCCTGCCGAAGATCATCAAAGGCGGGGGCGACGGCATGTACAGCTCCTCGGTATTGAAAGGCGCCGGGTTTCCGGCGGTCGAGGGTTGGTATGCGACGATTGCCGCCCCCTATGTCTTCGACGATCCGGCCGTGCAGGCGTGGTCCAAGCGCTTTCAGGCGAAATTCGGCCGGGCGCCGGCCGGCTACTCGGTCACCGCCTATGACGCTGCCCTGGTCATTCTCGATGCGATCAAGCGGGTCGCCGCTACGGGCAAGCCGGTGACGCGCGATGCCGTGCGCGACGCGATCCAGACCGCCCAGCTCAAAACCCTGCAAGGAGTCGTGAGCTTCGACGATAACGGCGACATCAAGAACCGCATCGTCAGCGTCTTCAAATGCGAAAAGAACGACAAGTTCCCGCTTGAGGACACCCTCCACCAGTTCAAATACATCGGGGTCGCCCCCGCTTCTGCATAGCATTCGTAGCCGGTCATGACCGACTACTCCGTGCTGTTGCAGCAGGTCATCAACGGGGTGAGCCTGGGCGCGATGTACGCGTTGCTGGCGATCGGGTTCACCCTGGTTTACGGCATCCTGGAGCTGATCAACTTCGCGCATTTCAACGTCTTCATGGTCGGCTCCTTTATCGGGATGTGGGCGTTGGAGGCGCTCGGCTTGTCCGGGCAGAGCCAGGTCCTGACCGGCATGGCATTGTTCGGCGCGCTCGCCTTTGCCTTTGTCGTGACGATGCTGGCGTCGGGGATGCTGGGCGTTGCGATCGAGCGCATCGCACTGCGTCCGCTGCGCGGGGTTTCCGGCACGACCGGGATGATCACGACGATCGGCGTTTCGTACATCCTGTTCAACATCATCCTGTTGGGCGCCGGCGCCGATGCGAAGAACTTCCCCAACCCGATGCCGGTCGTCCGCTGGCAGGTAGGCGGCGCCGTCATCGACCTGCGCGAAGTTTTGATCTGGGGGATTGCGCTGGCGCTGATGACGGCGCTTCAGCTGTTCGTCGGCAAGACCCGGCTCGGCAAGGCGATGCGCGCCACCGCGCAAGACAGCGAGGCGGCGCGGATGATGGGCGTCGATGTCGATCGGGTCATCGTGACCGCGTTCTTTCTGGGCTCGGCGCTCGCCGGCGCCGCGGCGCTGATCTTCGGCCTCTACTACAACTACACGAGCTTTCTGATCGGCTATACCGCCGGCCTGCGGGCCTTTACGGCGGCGGTTTTGGGCGGCATCGGCAGCATTACCGGCGCGATGGTCGGCGGCATCATCATCGGCCTGATCGAGACCCTGGGCGGACAGCTGATCGCGGTGCGCTGGACCGATGTCATCATCTTTTCGATCCTGATCCTGGTGCTGGTCTTTGCGCCCTCCGGCCTGTTCGGCCGGGCGGCGCCGACAAGGTCGTGACGGCGAGCCGCTCGCGATGAGCGAGGAGGTCCAGCCTAAGGCACCCGCCGCGGCCGGGCCGACGATGCGGTTGCGCTCGCTCCTGCCCGCGCTCGGCAGCGAAGCGACGCCGCGGACGCGCGCCATCGGCATCGGTTGCCTGGCGCTCGCGGCCATGTTGTTTCCGCCGATCATCAACAATGACGGCGATGTCGACGCCGCCGCCAACGCGCTATCCTTCGCCGCCTTGGCGCTCGGCCTCAATATCGTCGTCGGCATGGCCGGGTTGCTGGACCTCGGCTATGCCGCGTTTTTTGCGATCGGCGCCTACACCTACGGCGTCGCGGCCTCCTGGCAGATAATGCCGCATTGGAGCCAGTTCTGGGAGCCGTTCCAGTGGCTCGGCCTCGTTGCCCGGATGCACCAATCGGGCGGCGATCTCGTGCATTTTCAGGTGTCGTTCTCGCTGATGCTGCCGATCTCGGCGGCGGTCGCCGCGTTTTTCGGCGTTCTGTTCGGCGCCCCGACCCTGCGTCTGCGGGGCGACTATCTTGCGATCGTG
>DATLTH010000324.1:0-2606 GCA_035533695.1 Allostellaceae bacterium
GGGGTTTTGGGTCACCGTCGCGGCGATGAACCCTCTCCCGCATTGCGGGAGAGGGGGGACCGGCCGCACAGCGGCCGGTGGGTGAGGGTTACTAGCCATGCGTGCCGGTCCGCGGCTGGGCTTCCGGCTTGCCGCCGAACAATTCGCTGCACTCTTCCATCGTCGGGCTGGCGCGGCTCACGGGGTCGGTGCGGTAGAAATCAGCGATCGGATGCGCGAACGGCGCCGGGTCGAGCGATCCCACCTCGCCGAAATTGCCCCACGAAGCGGGCACGATCTCGTCAACGCGAGCGAGGACCGGATGGGCGGCACGCATCGCGGCGCGCAATTCGGGCAGCGAATCGAACGGCAGCGGCCGGCCGAGCGCGCCCGACAGCGCGCGCACGATCGCCCAGTCCTCGCGCGCGTCGCCCGGTGGAAACACCGCGCGGCGGCCGAGCTGCACCCGCCCCTCGGTGTTGACCCAGGTCGCGTCCTTTTCGGTGTAGGCGGCGCCCGGCAGGACGACATCCGCATGCGCCGCGCCACGGTCGCCGTGATGCCCCTGGTAGATCACAAAAGCCGCGCCGGTGTCGGACAGGTCGATCTCGTCGGCGCCGAGCAGATACAACACCTCGACCGCGCCCGCGCGGCACCCGGCCAGGATGCCGGCGACATCCTTGCCGCCGGGACCGGGCACGAAGCCGAGATCCAGGCCGGCGACCCGCGATGCCGCGCGGTGCAATACGTTGAAGCCGTTCCAGTCCGGCCGCACCATGCCGAGGCTCTCGGCGATCGTGCGCGATGCCCCGAGCACCCGTGCGCCGTCGGGCCGCGCCAGCGCGCCCTGCCCCACCACGATCATCGGCGCCTTGGCGTTGCGCAGCGTCTCGGCCCAGGGGTGATCGCCCTTGGCGAGCGCATCGAGCGCCGCGCCGCCGTCGCCGAGCATCTCGACCGGCAAGGTAAGATTGAGCGCCGGCCCGATCGCCGCCATCCGGAAGCCGCCCCGCAGGTGGCGCTTGCGCAGGCGGGCGTTGATGATCGGCGCCTCCCAACGCGGGTTGGTGCCGACAAGGAGGCAGGAATCGGCCCGCTCGATGCCGGCAATGGTCGTGTTGAACAGGTAGCCGGCCCGGCACGCGGCGTCGAGACGGGCGCCGTCCTGGCGGCAATCGAGGCTCGCGGCGCCGAGGCTGTGCAACAGTTCCTTCAGCGCGAACATCGCTTCGGCGTCGCACAGATCGCCGGCGATCGCCGCGATGCGCTCGGCCGGCACCGCCTTCAATCGCTCCGCGATCAGATCGAGCGCCTGATGCCACTCGGCTTCGACCAGCTTGCCGGCCCTGCGCACATAGGGGCGGTCGAGGCGGCGGCGGGTCAGGCCATCAAGCGCATAGCGGGTCTTGTCGGAGATCCACTCCTCGTTGACGTCTTCGTTGAGCCGCGGCAGCACGCGCAAGACCTGCGAGCCGCGGGCGTCGATGCGGATGTTGCTGCCGACCGCATCGAGGACGTCGATCGATTCGGTCTTGTGCAACTCCCACGGGCGCGCAACGAAGGCGTAGGGCTTCGAGGTCAATGCGCCGACCGGGCACAGATCGACTATGTTGGCCGACAGCTCCGAGCCGAGCGCGCGCTCGACATAGGTGGTGATCTCCATGTCTTCGCCGCGCCCGGTGGCGCCCAATTCCTCGACCCCGGCAACTTCGGTCAGGAAGCGGATGCAGCGGGTGCAATGGATGCACCGCGTCATGCTGGTCGCGACCAAGGGCCCGAAATCCTTGTCGCTGACGGCGCGCTTGTTTTCCTCATAGCGGCCGCGGTCGAAGCCGTAGGCCACCGCCTGGTCCTGCAGATCGCACTCGCCGCCCTGATCGCAGATCGGGCAATCGAGCGGATGGTTGATCAGCAGCATCTCCATGACGCCGTGGCGCGCCTTCCTGGCGCGCTCGGACTGCGTGAAAATGACGTTGCCGTCGGCGATCGGCATCGCGCACGACGCCACCGGCTTTGGCGACTTTTCGACTTCGACCAGGCACATCCGGCAGTTGCCGGCGATGTTGAGGCGCTCGTGAAAGCAGAAATGCGGGATCTCGACGCCGGCCTGCTGGCAGGCCTGGAGGATCGTCGTGCCCGCCGCGACCTCCAATTCCTGGCCGTCGATCGTTATCTTGGGCATCGGCGAGCCCCTTCAAAAGAAAGCCGCGTCCCCGGCGCCAGCCGGGGCCCATCCATCCACCGCTCGGTCGCCTGAAGCATGGGTCCCGGCTTTCGCCGGGAATGCGGAATGGGGTGCGGAGCAAACATTCTGCTACTCCGCCGCGCGCAACGACGCGGCGCGGTATTCATCGATGCGCCGTTCCAGTTCGGGGCGGAAATGGCGGATGAGGCCCTGCACCGGCCAGACCGCGCCGTCCGCGAGGGCGCAGATCGTGTGGCCCTCGATCTCGCGCGTCACCTCTTCGAGCATGTCGATCTCGGCGACCGCGGCGTGACCCTCGACCATCCGCTCGACGACCCGCGACACCCAGCCGAGCCCTTCGCGGCACGGCGTGCACTGGCCGCAGCTTTCGTGCTTGTAGAACGCCGACAGCCGGGCGATCGCGCGCACGATGTCGGTCGAC
>DATLTH010000325.1:0-10531 GCA_035533695.1 Allostellaceae bacterium
AGCAGCTCTGCTTGGGCGCGCCGCTCGGCGTGGAAATCCCACGGGGTTGCGAGCAACATCAGGCACGCGGTGGCGGCCGGCTGGCGCAACGCCAGGGCCAAGGCCAGCAGCCCGCCCATGCAGTAGCCGCACACCGCGACCGGCCCACCCGACAACGCAACCGCAGCAGAAGCGGCTTCGGCGAGCGGTCCGGCGATGTAGTCGCCCAGTGTGAAATCGCGTTCGGCCATGCCCGGCTCGCCCCAGTCGAGCACCAGCGGGCGCAATCCCTGCGCCGCGAGATAGCGCACAAAGCTGCGCTCGCGCATCAGGTCGAGAATGTAATAGCGATTGATCAGCGACGGCACGATCAGCACCGCCGGACCTGCTGCCTTACGCCCGTAATCGAGCAGCCGCGCGGCGCCCTGACGCCAGCGCACCGGCGCCGCCGCCGCCGCGGCGCGCCGGTAGGGATGGCGGCGATAGGCGGCGAGCCCGGCGGCGAACGCGGCGGCGCGACGGGACAGTTCGCGGTCGAGCGCGCCGACGACCGCGTCAGGACCGAGGCGTGCGATGTCGCCGCCGAGTGCTCTCAGGCGAGCGCCCAAGGCGTCCTCGGCGGCGTTCGAGAACGGCAATCCGTTCGGCAAGCTCGTCAACGCGGCGCGCGAGCTCTGCCACAGCAGCATCGCGCTCGCCAGGTGGAGCGGCAGCGGCCGCGGCATCAGGCGGCGATCGAGCGGCTCCTGCGGCGTCGGCATCAGCCGGCGGTCGGCCCGCCGGCGCGCTGGCCGTGGAGGCGAGCCAGCGGCGCAGCGGCTCGGTCGTCTTCGGGTCGGCCAGCAGCGCCGTCAGGTATTCGGCCCACAGATCGAAAAAGCGGCGCGCCAGTTCGTCTGCTTCGCTCATCGCCGGAAGTATAGGGCGCATTCGCCGCCTCGGAAGGCCGGAGTGGCACGAATTGTCGGGTTTGTTGCGGCCGATCGGCAAAACCGCGGTATTGTTGCATAGCAGCATCTTGTCTCTTGCGGGATATTTGGCGCATGACCCAGCCACAGAGCGAGCAACGGGCGGCCGACAAACCGGCCACCGTCGTCAAGAAATACGCCAATCGCCGGCTCTACAATACGGCGACAAGCAGCTACGTGACGCTCGACGACCTTGCCAGGATGATCAGGGAAGGCGGCAATTTCGTGGTCCACGACGCCAAGACCGGCGAGGACATCACCCGCTCGGTGCTGACCCAGATCATCGTCGAGCAGGAGCAGAAGGGGCAGAACATGCTGCCGATCAGCTTTCTGCGCCAGCTGATCAGCCTCTATGGCGACAGCATGCAGTTTCTCGTCCCCGGCTATCTCGAACAGGCGATGACGGCGTTTGCCAGCAACCAGGAGCAGATGCGCAACAGCCTGCGCGCGACGTTCGGGATCTTTCCGTTCGGCCAATTCGAGGAGATGGGCAAGCAGAACATCGCGCTGTTCGAGCGCACCCTGAAGATGATGGCGCCATACCCGCGCGACCCACGTGAAACAAAGGCAACCGCACCCGAAACGCCGCCGTCGAAGGGCGAGACGTCTGAACCGGAGGATGCGCGCCTGCGCCGCCTCGAAGCCCAGATCGAGGCGTTGCGACAGCAACTGGAGGCGCTCGGCCGCGGCGGGTAGGCGGGCCCCCGAGGCTCAGTTCAACGAGGCTCAGTTCAACGGGGCTCAGTTCCGGTTGGCGGCCCGCTTGAGGCCAGCAACGGGGCCATCGGGCGCCGCATCGGCAACATCGGCGGCATTGGGTGAGGCGGCGACCAGCCACGGCCGTTCGAGCGAGGGGCGGCCGAAGTAATACCCCTGCAGAAAACCGACGCCCTCGCGCTGCAGGATCTCCGCGTCCTCGGCCGTGGCGACGCACTCGGCCACGGTGTGGAAGCCGAACCCCTTGGCCAGCCCGAGCAGATGGCGCAGAAACACCTGGCTGTCCGGATTGCCGGCAAGGTTCTTGATGAACGAGCCGTCGATCTTGACCGTATCGACCGCCAGGCTCTGCAAATGCCGCAACGACGTATGGCCGGCGCCGAAATCGTCGAGGGCGACGTGGCAGCCGGCATGGCGCAATGCGCTGACAAACCGGGCCGATTCCTCGATGTCGTAGAGCGCCGCGGTTTCGGTGATCTCGACGATGATGCGCGAGGCAATGTCAGCCCGGTTGCGCACCTGCGAGATCAGCGCGCGCAGCCAGGGCCGGTCCGCCGCCGTCAGGCCGGAAATGTTGAAGCCGAGTTTGACCCCGGGATGACGGGTCAACTCCTCCAGCGTCTTTTCCAGAACGTAATGGTCGATCAGGCGGATGAAGCCGAGCTGCTCGATGACCGGCACGAATTCGCCCGCCGAGACGATATTCCCCTCCGGCGTGCGCATGCGCAGCAGGCATTCATAATGATCGACCTCCCGCGTCGTGGCCGAGACCACCGGCTGGAACGCCAGCATGATGCGGTTTTCGCGCAGTGCCAGCTGAACCTGCTCGCTGATCGACAGGCTGCGCCGCTGGCGCTCGCGCTGCTCCTCGGTCATGCGGTAATGAGCGTGACAGTCGCGACCGGCACGCTTCGCTTCGGCGAGCGCGCTCTCGGCGCGGGTGATCACGTCATACGAGGTCAGGCCCTGATCGGGAAACGCGGCGCTGCCGATCGACACGGTCGCGTAGATCGGTCCGCGTTCGGTCGCCACCGGCGTCGCGCTGACGGCGGCGAGGATCTTTTCGGCGGCCACGCGGATGCTGTCCGGCGGACAATGCGACAGGACAATGCCGAACCGGTCGCCACCGAGGCGCCCGATCACATCGCTGACCCGCATGCAGGTATCGAGGCGCCGGCCGATATCGATCAGCACCGTGTCGGCCGCCTCATAGCCGAACATGTCGTTGATCATCGTCATGTTGTCGATGCCGATCGACAGGAACGCCGCCGGGCTGTGCTTGCGCTGGTTGGAGGCGATGATCTGGTCGACCACCTCGCGCAGCCGGCTCTTGTTGAAGTGGCCGGTCAGCTCATCGTAATTGGCGAGCCGCTCGAGGCGGGTCTGATGCGCCTTGCGGTCGCCGATCGCCCGGACGACGCCGAGCATCGAGTGCGGCCGACCTTCGCCGTCGCGGCGCGCCTGGCCACGCTCATGCACCCAGATGAAGCCGCCTTCGCCGTCGCGCAGGCGATACTCGCAGTCGAAGGCGTCTTCGCCGTCGAAATGCGCGGCAAGCGCGAGCTGACGATGGACCAGGTCGTCGGGATGGACACGACTGGCAAAATTGCGCCCGGTTGCCAGCTCGCTGGCAAACGCGATGCCGGCAATGGCCAGCCGCCCGAACCATTCGAGGCGATCGCCGTCGAGCTCCCAGGCGTAGGCGACATCGCCTGCCGCCGCGAGGGCGGCCGACAATTGGCCTGAGTGCTCGTCATCGCTACCGGACATTTTCTATGCCTCGATCGGGCTGGAGTTTGCTGCGAGGCCCCTGGAGGGAGCGTCGAGAGCATCGCCCTGATAGATTGAAGAACCCTTAAATCCAATCTATCACCAGCCGCGTCCCCAGCCGCATCACTGCGCGGCGGGCGATCGCTCAGCCCGGCGTGTGCGAGGCGAGGAACGGCAGGACGGCCTGATTGAACTCGCGGGCCCGCACCTGGGTCAGCGCATGGCCGCCGCGCGGGAAGATCTTGATCTCCGCCGCCGGTATCAGCCGCGCCAACTCCTCGGAGAAATAAGCCGGCGTGACGATGTCGTCCTCGGCGCCGACAACCAGGGTCGGCGTTTTTATCCGCCCCAGGCTCTCGGTGCGGTCGAAAGCAAGGATCGCGTCAATGCGGCTGGCGGCGACTTCGGTCGGCGGAAAGATCGCGAGGTTTTGCGCCTCGAGCTGACGCAACCGCTCGTTGTTGCGCGAGACCCACCAGCTTGGGTACAGATACAAGGTGTTGGCCTGGACATAGGCACTGGGCCCCAGACGCAACAGGATGTCCTTGCGCAGGCCGAACAGGCGGCGGAAATAGGCGTCGGGTTTTGTCCAGGTCGCCGACAGGACCATGCTGGCAAGCCGCTTCGGGTGTTCGATCGCCAGGATCTGCGCCATTGCGCCGCCGGTCGAATGGCCGACGACGTGCGCCCGCTCGATCTCCAGCGCGTCCATCAACCCGATCACGTCGGCGGCCATGCGATCGACGGTAAACCCGCTGCGGGTCAAATCGCTCTGGCCGATCCCGCGATGGTCGTGGGTGATGATGTCGAACGTCTTGGCGAAGGCGGCAACTTGGTCATTCCAGAACGAGGCGAAGCCGGTCAGCCCCGACACGAAGAGGACGGGGAACCCGACACCCTGCCGCTCGTAATAGAGCGCGCCGTCGCCGACCTGGATTCGCGGCATCGACCTGCCATTGAAAGGACAGTCGTCGGTATCACTGCGACGGGGAGCCTGTCAAACGCGAAGGCGCCGGGGCCGTCATGCAATCGCGACAGGCCGCCCGGCCGCGCCGCAACACCGCAGCATCGCAGGGCAAACGGTGCCTCAAATTTGACACACGGCGCCGTTCCAATCGCGTGCAACCTCAGTGGTTGAGGGGTGCGGCACAGCTAGCCGGACGAGATTGGCGTTCGGCGCTTGTGTCGGGTGCCGTGCGGCGCGATAAGTTCGCTGTCATGCCACGGCATGGCGCGGCCGGACGCCTCGGACGGAGGACTGGACAACCCAATCGGATCGAGTGGACCGAGATGACCCAGCAGGACCCTATGATCAAGGCGCGCTCCGAAACCGGGAAGGACGGCGACACCCCCTTCCGCGCTGCGGTGTCGCGCCGCTCGACCGGACGCACTCAGGATATCGACCGCCATGTCGGGGCGCGCGTTCGCGAGCGCCGGATCATGCTGGGGCTGACCCAGCAGCAACTCGCCGACCTGATCGGCGTGACCTATCAGCAGGCCCATAAATACGAGCGCGGGATCAATCGCGTCTCGGCCGGCCGGCTTTACGAGATCGCGCAGGTTCTCAGCGTTCCGGTCGGCTATTTCTTCGACGGGTTGGACGGGCAGGGCGCGCGCTCGGTCAGCCCGCGCGAGCGGATGTGCCTCGAACTCGCGCGCAACTTCGCGCAAATCCCGAACGAACGTCACCAGGAAGCGCTGAGCCAGCTGGCCCGCGTCCTCGCCGCTGCGGCCGATTGAGCCGCTGATTGAGCCATGGATGCCCGCGACGGCGGGCTTAGAAACGGACGCCGAAGCGGACGCCGAGATTGTTGAGGCTCTCATTCTGCTTGGCGAGGCCGCCATTCGAGACATGGTCGAAGAAGGCGGAAACCTGATAGACCGGTGAAATCAGATAGCCCAGCTCCAGGGCTTCGCGGAACAGCACATGGGAGCCGAGGCTCTTGCGGTCCGGCGCTGTCGCGATAATGTCGCCATCGTTGAACGCGGGCCCGAAGAAATAGCTGAGCGCAATGCCGTCGCCGGCTTGCAACACGTTGCCCGCCAGCTGCCAGGTCCAGGTCGCCCCGAAATAATACTGGTTCGTATAGCCGGCGGTGTTGAACTCGCCGCCGACCGTCGGGCGCGGCTGCACCGTCCAGCGCAGATACGCCGGCACCCCGGCCGCCCACGAATCGGCAACGGGCGAGGCAAGGATGAATTCCGGATTGAAGTCGACGCCACGTTCCTTGCCGCCGAGAAAATGCACGTCGTGGGCGAGTAAGCCCAGCTTCACCTCGCTGTACGTCAGGTTCTGCGCCTGAGCGCCAAGCGGAACCAGCCCTGCCGTGACCAGCAGTCCGGCGAGACGCAGTTCCCTCCTGCGCCGTCCCCCCGCAACCATGTTCGCACCCTTGCCGCAACCCCCGCGTGAAATTACAAGGCTCAGCCGCGAAACCAAAGCGCGCCGATCAGATCCGGTCGAGGGCGCGCGTCGCTGTGGCAGAAATTCAACACATTGCCCGCGTCAAGGGCGGACAAGGTAAACCGGCCGCTCGGCGATCGAGATCACCACGGGCAGACGCGCGACGAGTTCGCCATCGGCCTGCACCGGGACCGGTTCGGCGGCCGATACCAAAGCGCTGGGCGACCGCAGCACGATGATGTCTCGACACTGCGGAAGGCGGCCGAGCAACAGTAAGGCCACGTAGCGCAGCACGGCGAACCGCCCAAAGCGCGTGAACAGAACGAGATCGAGAAACGGCTCGGCAAGGCTGGCGCGCGGCGCGATCAGATAGGAGCCGGCGTAGAATCGGCCTTTCGCGGCGATCACGGTGGCGGCGCGATGCTCGCTGCCGTCGACGCGAACAACGAGGTCGCGGGCGCGATACCGCACGGCGCACAGCAGGATCGCCCAGGCGAACGCGAATCGGCCGATCTGCCGCTTGAGGCGCGGGTTGACGGCAGCGACGGTTTCGGCGTCGAACCCGCTGCTCGCCATCGTCAGGAACAGCCGGTCGCCGACGCGGCCCGGCCAGATCGGGCGGGCGGCTCCATGGGCGATCAGCTCGGCCAGGCGTTCGGGATCGCGCGGCAGGCCGATCTCGCGGGCCAGGACGTTGGCGGTGCCGAACGGCAGCAGGGCAAGCGGCCGCGGCGGCGCCGCCGCCATGCCGTTCACCACCGCGCTGATCGTGCCGTCGCCGCCGGCGGCGACAATGATTTCGAACCCCGCCTCGGCGTCGCCCGCCAGCCGCTCGGCGTCGCCCTTTTGCGGCCCGGTATAGCGCAGCACGACGGCACAGCCGCGCCGCTCCAGCGCCGCAACCACCCGGGCGAGCCGGCGGCGCGAGGATCGCACCTGGCCGGCCGCCCGATTGACAATGATCAGGGCGCGGCGGCGCCCTGCCATGCCGGGGTTATCGATGGGGAGGCCGTCACGCCTTGACCACGTTGTCGCCGGCAAGCAAACGGCGGGCACAGGCGTTGCGGGTATCGATGATGAGCCGGCAATACTCGACGAGCAGGCGGTAATCGACCCCGTCATGGTCGGTGCAGATGATTGCCGCATCGACGGAGGCGGCCTCTTGCGGCGTCAACGGGATGGAGCGGCGGCCGGCAAATTGCGGGTGTTCGCGGGTCGGCGTGATTTCGCTGACAAGCGGATCGTGAAAGGTGACCCGAACCCCGCGCCGCTCAAGCAGCCGCATGATGGTGAGGCCGGGGCTCTCGCGCAAATCGGCGACGTCCTTCTTGTAGGCGATGCCGATCAGCAGGATGCGCGCGCCATTGAGCGCCTTGCCGGCCCGCTCGCTCAACGCTTCCGCCGTCTTGTCGACGATCCGTTGCGGCATCGCCGTATTGATTTCGCCGGCCAGCTCGATAAAGCGGGTGGCGATGTCGAATTCGCGCGCCTTCCAGGTCAGGTAGAACGGATCGATCGGCACGCAATGCCCGCCGAGCCCGGGGCCGGGATAGAACGGCATGTAGCCGAACGGCTTGGTCTTGGCCGCCTCGATGACCTCCCAGATGTCGATGCCCATCGCCTCGAACACGATTTTGAGCTCGTTGACGAGCGCAATGTTGACGGAGCGGAAGATGTTCTCGGCCAGCTTTATCGCTTCGGCGGTTTCCAGCGAACTCACCGGCACGGTCCGCTTGACGATGGCGTCATAGAGCGCAGTGACGAGGCGAAGCGCATCCGGTCCCGCGCCGCCGACCACTTTGGGAATATCGACGGTCGCAAACTCGGCGTTGCCCGGATCCTCGCGCTCGGGCGAGTAGGCAAGAAAGAAATCGCGCCCCGAGCGCAGCCCCGAGCGTTCGAGGATCGGCTGCATGACCTCGCGGGTCGTGCCCGGATAGCTCGTCGATTCGAGGACAACAAGGTGTCCGCGACGCAGCCGCAGCGCGACCGCCTCGGTCGTCGAGACAATGAAGCTGAGATCGGGCTCGCGCTGACGGGTCAGCGGCGTCGGCACGCAGATCAGGATCGCGTCGACCTCGCCGAGCCGGGCGAAATCATCGGTAGCTTCGAACCGCCCGCCGTGTCGCAGCTCTGCAATCGTCTCCGAGCCGATATGGTGCAGATACGAGCGGCCGGCGCTGAGCAGGTCGACCTTGCCGCGATCGATATCGAAGCCGAGCGCCGAAAAGCCGCGCTCGGCGGCGGCGCGCAACAGCGGCAACCCGACATAGCCGAGACCGACAACGCCGATCTTCGCGGTGCGGTTGCTGAAGGCGGCGGCAAGCGCATCAACGTCGAGCGGCGAACCGGCACCGCGATCGAGAATGGACCCGTCCGGCGCGCCTCTCGCCATCGCGGGCTAGGGCTGGCGTTGCTGCGACTGCGCCACCGCCTTCACCATATCGAGGAATTGGCGGCGCAGTTGGTGATCGGCGATCGCGTAATAGCTGCGGATCAGTTCGATCGTCTCCGGGCGCTGCAGGCGTTCGCGCGCTTCCGCCACGCCGGCCTCCGGCTCGCCCCCGCCCCGCTCCAAATCATTGAAGAAATAGGAGATCGGGACGCCGAGCGTGTCGGCGACCTGCGACAGTCGCGACGCGCTGACCCGGTTGGCTCCGCCCTCGTATTTCTGCACCTGCTGAAAGGTCACCGCGAGCGCCTTGGCCAGCGTCTCCTGGTTCATGCCGATCAACAGGCGCCGGGTGCGAATGCGGGCGCCGACATGAACATCGACCGGGTCGGGCACGCCGGTGCCGCGCCCGTATCGGGCAACGCCGTTCTGGTCTGCTGATTTGCTCACGGTCCCTCGGTCCTTGCGTTTGCTTCGCCAGCCGCTACTCGGCGACAGCCGGCTGTTTCAGTAGCGCCTCAAGATCGGCTTCGTCGAGGGTTTCGTGCTCGAGCAGCTCGTGGGCACCCGCTTCGAGCACATCGCGCCGCGCCCGCAGCAGGTTTACCGTGCGACGGAACGCCGTTTCGACGATCGCCTTGACGGCGGCATCGATCTCGCGGGCGGTCTGTTCGCTGTAACTGCGCTCCTGGTAGAGCATCTGCGTTTGATCGCCCCCGAGAAAGCTGTGCGCGCTCTTCTCGTAGACGACCTGGCCGAGTTCGTCGCTCATGCCGTAGCGGGTGACGATGCTGCGGGCGATGTCGGTCACCTTGACGAGATCGTCGGAGGCCCCGGTCGACAGCTCGTCAAACACGATTTGCTCGGCCGCCCGGCCGCCGAGCAGCACCGCCATCTTGTTTTCGAGCTCCCGGCGGGTCATCAGGAAGCGGTCTTCGGTCGGCCGCTGGATCGTGTAGCCGAGCGAGCCGATGCCGCGCGGGATAATCGAGACCTTGTGGACCTTGTCGGTGCCCGGCAGGGACAGCCCGACCAGCGCGTGCCCCATCTCGTGATAGGCGACGACCTCGCGCTCGTGCGGGTTAAGCAGCCGGTTGCGCTTTTCGAGACCGGCGACGATGCGCTCCATCGCGGCGGTAAAGTCGACGAGGGCCACCTCGTCGGCGCCGCGGCGGGTCGCCAACAGCGCGGCCTCGTTGACCAGATTGGCGAGATCGGCGCCGGTAAAGCCGGGGGTCAGCGACGCCACGATTTCGAGATCGACGCCGGCGGCCATGTGGATCTTGCGGCTGTGCACTTCGAGGATCTGCACGCGGCCGATCTTGTCGGGCCGATCGACCAGCACCTGCCGGTCGAAGCGGCCGGCGCGCAGCAATGCCGGGTCGAGGATCTCGGGCCGGTTGGTCGCCGCCAAGAGGATCATGCCGGTGCGGGTGTCGAAGCCGTCGAGTTCGCTCAAGAGCTGGTTGAGGGTCTGCTCCTTCTCGTCATGCCCGCCGCCGCCGGGATAGGCGCCGCGGGCGCGGCCCAGCGCGTCGAGTTCGTCGATGAAGATGATGCAGGGCGCCTTCTGCCGCGCCTGCTCGAACAAATCGCGCACCCGGGCCGCGCCGACCCCGACGAACATTTCGACGAATTCCGAGCCGTTGATCGAGAAGAACGGCACATTGGCTTCGCCCGCGACGGCGCGCGCGAGAAGCGTCTTGCCGGTGCCCGGCGGCCCCACCAGCAGCACGCCCTTCGGCACCCGGCCACCGAGCCGGCCGTATTGTTCGGGGTTCTTCAGAAACGCGACGACTTCCTGCAATTCGGCCTTGGCTTCATCGACCCCGGCGACATCGGCGAAGGTGGTCTTGGTGTCGGTCTCGACAAAGACCTTGGCCTTGCTGCGCCCGATCGACATCAGCCCGCCGAACCCCTGCTGGCTGGCAAAGCGCCGGTACATGAACATCCACACGCCAAAAAACAGCGCGACCGGGATGATCCACGACAAGAGATCGCTCAGCCAGTGGCTTTCGATCTCGCCGGCAAACGTCACATGATATTTCTCTAGTTCTTGAGCGATACCAGGAGTAACACGGGTCGTAATAAATTCATCGTAACCTCTCTTATCCTTTTCCTTATATTTTCCTTCAATGTAATTGCCGCTGACCTGGACCTCGTCGATCTTGTTGGCTTTGAGATCGCTCTGGAACTGGCTGTAGGGGATCGTTTGGATCTGGGTATACGAGGCGAACATCAGCTGGATGATCATGACCGCGGCGAACGCGGCGAGCCAATACCAGGCGTGATATTGCGTCT
>DATLTH010000326.1:0-7688 GCA_035533695.1 Allostellaceae bacterium
GGCCGTTTCCCCGACCCGCCGCAACGCGTCTTTATCAACGATCTGGTTTGCGAAGGCTGCGGCGATTGCTCGGCGACCTCGAACTGCCTGTCGGTAGTGCCGGTCGAAACCGAATTCGGTAGGAAGCGGGCGATCGACCAGTCGAGCTGCAACAAGGACTTTTCCTGCCTCAAGGGGTTCTGCCCGAGCTTTGTCACCGTGCAGGGGGGCAGCCTGCGCAAGCGCAGCGGGGGAGACTCCAGCCTCGACGACCTGCCGCCATTGCCCGACCCGGCATTGCCGGCCCTGGCCGAGCCCTACGGCATTCTCGTCACCGGGGTCGGCGGCACCGGCGTCGTGACGATCGGCGCATTGCTTGGCATGGCCGCCCATCTCGAAGGCAAGGGCGTCAGCGTGCTCGACCAGCTCGGCATGGCGCAAAAGGGCGGCGCGGTGATGAGCCATGTGCGGATCGCCGAGCGGCCCGAGGCGATCCACGCCGCGCGCATCGCCGCCGGCGCCGCCGATCTCCTGCTCGGCTGCGACCTCGTCGTGTCCGCGAGCCCGGAAGCATTGTCGCGCCTCCACGCCGGCCGCACCCGCGCCGTCATCAACAGCCACGAGACGATCACCGGCGACTTCACCCGCCACCCCGACCTGCCCTTCCCCGGCATGCAGCTGAGCCAAAGCGTCGCCGCCGCGGTCGGCGCCGACAATGTAGAGTTCGTCGAGGCGACGCGGCTGGCGACCGGGCTGTTGGGCGATTCGATCGCCACCAACCTGTTCATGCTCGGCTTCGCCTATCAGAAGGGTCTGGTGCCGGTATCGGCCGATGCGATCGAGCGGGCGATCGCGCTCAACGCCGTTGCGGTCGATTTCAACCTCGGCGCCTTCGAGTGGGGCCGGCATGCCGCGCTCGACCGCAGCCGTGTCGAAGCGCGCGCGACGCCGCCGCGCGATGTGCCGGACAGCCACCGTCCGTCGCAATCGCTCGACGAAATGGTCGGCCGGCGCGTCGAATACCTGAGCGCCTATCAGAACGCCGCCTACGCGCGGCGATATTTCGACCGGGTCCGGCAGGTGCGCGAATCGGAGGCGGCCTGCATCGGCGACAGCGCGGCCCTCAGCGAGGCCGTCGCCCGGGCGCTGTTCAAGGTCATGGCCTACAAGGACGAATACGAGGTCGCGCGGCTTTACACCGAGAGCGATTTTCTGGCGCGGGTCGCCGACCAGTTCGAGGGGAATTACGAGCTGCGCTTTCATTTGGCGCCGCCGTTGCTGGCGCCGCGCGATCCGGCGACCGGGCAGTTGCAGAAGCGGGTTTATGGCGGGTGGATGCTCGGCGCGTTCCGCCTGCTGGCCCGGCTGCGCTTCCTGCGCGGCACGGCGTTCGATCCGTTCGGCCGCACCGCCGAGCGGCGCAGCGAGCGCGACCAGATCGTCGAGTACGAGGCTTTGCTCGACGAAATCGTCACCGGCCTGACGCCGCACAACCATGCCGCGGCGGTCGAACTCGCCGGGCTGCCGCTCGAGGTTCGCGGCTTCGGCCACATCAAGGAGCAAAATCTCCTGCGCGCCAAACGAACACAGGCGGAATGGCTGACGCGCTTCCGCTCGCCGCAATCGGCAACGACGCTCGCGGCCGCCGAATAGCATCGCCGGGATCGAGGATCAGCGCGGGCCGCAACGGCATGTCCGGTGTCGATACCGCACAGGTTTCATAACGGGCGCCGGCAAGAGCGCGACGTGGTGCGACGTTGCGTGCCCTTCCCTGTGGTCCGGAACCCAAGACATAATCCGGCCGCAAGCCTGTCTTCACCAGCAAGGGAGATGGTGATGCGAAATTTGCGATCTGCACTTCTCGCCGGCGCCGCGGCGGCGGCGATCGGGTTTTCCGGCGCGGCTTTGGCGCAAAGCTCCGATTCCCATGTGATGACGGTCCGCCTGCCCGATGGCGGCGTCGCACAAATCCGCTACACCGGCACGGTCGCGCCGCGGGTCAGCTTCAGCGATCGCCCATCCGCAATCGAGGCGCTGGCGCCGATGCCGTCGCTGTTCGGGCCGGGCTCGCCGTTCGCCGCGCTCGACCGGATCTCGGCCGAGATGGACCGGCAGGCGGCCGCCCTGTTCCGCCAAACCGATGCGCTGACCGCGAGCGCCGGGCCGCTCGACGCGGCGGCCTTGCGCAACCTGCCGTCCGGCAGCCAGAGCTACTCGTTCGTCTCGACACTATCGGGCAGCGGCGTCTGCAGCGAGAGCGTCCAGATCACCGCGCAAGGCAACGGCGCCCCGCCGCGCGTCGTCAGGCACCGTTCCGGCAATTGCGGATCGATCGCGGGTGGGACCGGCGCAGTCAGCCTGCCCACCGCTCCGACGCCGCCGACAAGGCCCGATGTCGTGTGGACGAGCGCTTCCGGCGCGCACCCCTATGCCGGGCTGGTGCACGAGATCCCGGCCGCCGCGCGCTGATCAGTCGCCCGCTGATCAGCCGCCTGGGTTAAGCGCGGCCTCGATACCGCGCGCCGCAGCCAGAAGAAGGCGGTCGGCGCCGTGCTCGCCGACCACCATCAGCCCGACCGGCGGCGTGCCCGCCTTGTGAATCGGCAGGGTCGCAGCGCAACGGTCGAGGAAATTGATCACCGACGGGTTGCGCAGGATCATCGCGTTGAGCCGCCGGTAGTCTTCGTCGCGCTCGAAGGCGGTCATCGGCGGCGCGGTGATCGCCACGGTCGGCATCAACAGCGCATCGAACCCGGCGGTGCGCGCAGCGACGCGCGCGATCAGGTCGGCCCGCGCGGCGCACAGCTCGACATACTCGACCGCGCCCATTCCGGCGGCGCGCTCGATACGGGCGCGCACCCGCGGATCGTAGTCGGCGCCGCGCCGCGCCAGCAGCTCGCGGTGCCAGGCATAGGCCTCGATCGGGGCGAAGCCGCCGCTGGCGTTGATCTCCGGCAACTCGTTGAACTCGGTGAGCGGCAGATCGACCAGCCGGGCGCCGGCGCGCGACAAAGCCGTGCAGGCGTCGGCGAAGGCGTTTGCCACCGCTGGGGCGATCCCGTCGAGCACATGGCTCTGCGGCACGCCGAGCCGCAAACCCGCGACCGGCAGCGGCGGCGGGGCCTCTGCCGGTTCGCCGGCCATCACCGCGTCGGCAATTGCGCAACAGGCGATGCTGTTGGCGAGCGGCCCGATCGAATCGAGCGTCGTCGACAGCGGGATCGCCCCGTCGCGCGAAATGCGCGTCTGCGTCGGCTTGAAGCCGGCAAGCCCGCACAATGCCGCCGGGATCCGCACCGAGCCGCCGGTGTCGGTGCCGATCGCAACGACGGCCTGCCCGTCGCCGACCGAGACCGCCGCCCCCGACGACGAGCCGCCCGGGATCAGGCGGCGATCGTGCGGGTTTCCGGGCGTGCCGTAATGCGGGTTGATGCCGACGCCGGAAAAGGCGAACTCGGTCATGTTGGTGCGCCCCACCAGCACGGCGCCGGCGGCGCGCAGGCGGGCGATGACCGGCGCGTCGTGGGTTGCCGGCGGGCGGTCGTCGAGCGCCTTCGAGCCAGCCAGCGTGACGTCGCCGGCAACGTCGAACAAATCCTTGATCGACACCGGCAATCCGGCAAGGGGCGAAGCGACGTACCCGGCCGCGCGCAGCCGGTCCTGCGCCTCGGCGGCGGCGCGCGCCTCGTCGGCATAGACCTTGACAAAGCTGCGCGCGCCTTCGCCGGCCGGGTCGGCAATGCGCTCCAGCGCCGCCTCGACCAGCGCGCGGCTCGAATTGCGCCCGGCCGCGAGGTCTGCGGCCAGGGTCAAGACGGTTGGTTTCTGCCGTGCGGCAGCAGGCATCGCGCCCTCTTCTACTCTGCGGGCCCTCAACTTCGGCTGTAGCGCCGGCCGTCGAAGCGCAGGTGGTCGCGGAAATGCGGCCGCATGCGCTCGGTCCACGGCGTGTTGGCCGCGGTTTTCCACGCTGCCGAGTTCGGCACGCCGGGATCGGCGAAATGGTAGACCGCGGCATATAGCTGCGTCGCGCCAGTGCCGCGATAGCGCCGCGCGCACAACACCCCCGGCACCGCGCCGAGCGCCGGCAGGTGCTCGCTGTTGTACCATTCGTTGAACTCGCCCTCCTGCTCGGGCACGACATTCATCGCAATCAGCAGCAGGGCCGATGCCCGGCCGACCGGCGCCAATGCATCGCCTGGCTTGAGCTGCTCGCCTTCGAGGCGGATCAACGACTTGGTGCGGCCGGTCACCCGCTTCGTCCACGGACTGCCGTTGGCGCCGCCGACGGCGCGGTAGGGCGCGCTGTGCAGCACGCCGACAGTGTCGAGGTCGTAGAGCGCCAGCGAATGCTTCGGGTTGGCGGCACCGAGCCAGCGCTCGGCGTTGAGAAACCCGGGGACGCGCAGGCGCTCCGGGACGTGCTCGTTATCGTACCAGTCGTCAAACTCGTCGGCTGCGACGTCGGAAAAATCCATCGCCGCAATCAGGATGCCTTTGGCCATCGCGTCCTCCCCCGGTCCGTTGGGTTCGATGGCGCAGCGTAGCACCGCCGCTCACCCGCGCAGAGTCAGGATGATGCCGGCGACGATCAGCCCGATGCTGGCGACGATATCGGCTGTGATCGTGCCGCCGAACAATGCCGTCGCCAGCAGGAAGCCGCCGACCGGGGTCAGGGCCATGACCTGGCCGGCCACGCCGGCTGACATCACCGACAGCACCTTGTTCCACAGGAAATAGCCGAGCGCCGTGGTGATGACCCAGTTGTAGGCGAGGATCGCAATCAATGAGGTCGTCCAGTGGACCCGCTGCGCGAGGGCGCCGGGCAGCGCAAACGCGGCGATCACCACGGTGCTGACGGCAAGCTGCCAGAGGGTCTGCGCCCAGAATGTCGAGCGCCACACGCGCCGGCGGTAGAGCAGCGAACCCAACGCCCAGCAGATCGCGGCCAGCAGCAGCATCGCGTTGGCGCCGAGCGCGCGCGGGTTTCCCCAATCGACCAATGCCGGGTTCATGAACAGGAGGAGGCCGGCAAACCCGACCGCGGCGCCGGCCATCTGCCAGCGGCCGAGGCGCTGCGGTTCGAGCCACCATTCGATCGGGATCGCCCATAGCGGCATCGTGTAGGCCAGCACGATCGCGCGGCCGGCCGGCAGGATCGACAGGCCGATGATGCTGCAGATCAGGAACCCGGCGATCTGGAATTGCCCGACCCAGAACAGGCCGAGCCGCTCGCCCTTCGCCGGCAATAGCGGCGTGCGCATGGCCAGCATGATCGGGGTCAGCACCGCGAGGGTGCCAACGAGGCGCAGCAGCACGAACGAAATGGGCGGCGCGTCGGCCAGCGCCAGCTTCATCAGCGGCCAGTTGCCGGCCCAGCTGACGACAATGACCGCCAGATAGAGATAGACAATTCGCGGTCGCCCCGCTTTCGCTCCCTCTCCCCCCTGAAGGGCGGAGAGGGGCAAAACGGGCGTTCTCACGGGATCTCGCAAAAGCACCCGGAAATGCTCGCGCACGAGATCGCGCCTACCGTCTCCGGGTCGCCCGATTGCCGCAGCACCGCTAACAATCCCTGCGCTTCGTGCGTCAACGCCTCGCTCATCGGATCGCAGCTCCCTACACCAGCGCCACCGGGCGCACCGGGCAACCGGTGGCGCCCTTGTATTTGGTGGCGAGCAGGATGAAGCAGAAGCTCCCGAGCCGGTCGCGCGCCAATTCGTCGAGCGCCAGGTTCTCGATCAGGTAGACGCCGGCTTCGGCCAATACGTGCTGGTGCACCGGCAATATCTGGCTGCGGTCCGGGTTCGGCATGACCTCGACCGCCATGTTGTCGCAACCGATCGCCACCACATCCTGGCGGGTCAGCCAGTGCGCCGCCGGCACGTCGATGCCGGGTTCGCCGGCGACGTAGCGGAGGTTGTCAACGCCGAAGAAGCGGCCCCAGCCGGTGCGGATCAATACGATGTCGCCCGGCATGATCGCGACGCCGGCGGCGTCGGCGGTGCGCTTCAGGTCGTCCGGCGACAGGGCGCGGCCGGCTTCGAGGAATTGCCCGCCATCGAGGCCCGAGACATCGAGCAATACGCCGCGCGTGATCATCGGCGGGGCATGCTCGATGCCGAGCTTGTCGAGCCCCCAATCGCTGACCGCCTCGGCGGCGCTGATGCCGTTGTAGAGCCGGTCGCCGATCGAGAAATGGCCGAGCGCGTCGATGTGGGTCCCAACATGCATCGTCATCTCGACCCGTTCGAGATTGGTGCCGGCGTCGTTGCGCGCGCCGGCGCCGCGCCGCCGCTTGATCGAATCGCGCCACGACGCCCAGATCGACAACAGAAACGGCGTCTGGTTCGGCATCATGAACGGCGCGTTCATGCCGATTTCGTGGCTCAGGTCGTAGACCCGCCCGTCCTTCACCGAATGCAGCGCGGCGAGGCGGCGCTCGACGGTCAACAGGTTGCCGGCGCCGATCTGGTCGGCCGCGCCCCAGCGCGAATGGTTATGCAGGGCGTTGGTCATGCGGTGTCTCCCAGGCGGTAGATGCGCGGCGGTGCGATCACAAGCCTCCGATACCGGTCAGGATCAGGCCGCGGCCGCGATCTGCGGCCGCAGCCGGGCGATTGCTTCGAGATTGCGCTCGGGGTCGCCAGCGAAGCGCAATACCATGTGCTGGACGCCGGCCTGCGCCCAGGAGGCAAGCCACTCCGCCGCGCCCGCGGCGGGTCCCGCATAGCTCGCCTGGCGCGCGCGCATGTCGGCGCGGCCGTAATAGCCCTGCATGAAGGCGTTCATCCGCTCCTCGGCCTTCGCCGTGTCCTCATCGATCGCCACCGTCAGGTACACCGCGCCGGTCAACTGGCCGGGATCGCGGCCGGCGGCGCGGGCAATCGCATGAATTTCGGCCCATTGGGTATGCCAGCGCTCCGGGTCCGGGGCGTTGGGGAACCAGCCGTCGTAAAGCCGCCCGACCCGCTCGAGGCTGGCGCGCACCATGCCGCCGATCCAAATGGGCGGGCCGCCCGGCCGGTGCGGCACCGGCCCCAGGGTCTGGTCTTCGAGCACCCAGCGGCCGTTCCAGGTCACCCTTTCACCGGTCCACAATTCGCGGGCGAGGCGCAGCCCTTCGAGCATCCGCCCGACGCGTTTCTCGAACGGCACGCCGCACGCGACGAACTCGGCGCGGATGTTGGGAACGTCGCTGGCGATGCCGACGCCGAGGATGAAACGCCCTTCGCTGATCTGGTCGAGCGTCGCGATGCCGTGCGCCAGCACGACCGGGTTGCGCAAGGCCGGCAACAATACCGCGGTGCCGAGTTCGGCATGGCGGGTGCGCGCCGCGACAGCCGAGAGCAATGTCAATGGCTCGTGCCGCGGCCGCGCCAGGATCGAGTCGCCGACCCAGATCGAATCAAAGCCGAGCCCCTCGGCCCGCTCGGCGAGCGACAACAGCGGGGCGGCCTCCGGACGACCCTGCATGACCTGCTCACGGGTCGGCAGCAAATACCCAATGCGGACGGTCATACGCAGGCTCTCCGGTTTTTCCTGGCGCCCGCAGCATAGCCGGGGTTCGGCCGGCGGGCAAAAGCCGACGTGTTTCGGTATGTCCCACCCTGGGGCGCAGAGGTGTTGTGGGTCCTTCGAGACGCGCCCTGCGGGCGCTCCTCAGGATGACTAAAGATTTGATTATATTAAGAAAAATGTCATCCTGA
>DATLTH010000327.1:0-5846 GCA_035533695.1 Allostellaceae bacterium
ACGCTGCTCAGCAATCTCAAGCGGAGGCGGCGCCCGGGGTGGGAAACTCGGTGTGGCATCGCTGGGATCCTTGGGAAAAATTAAGGGATGCAACCCGGACGTTAGTGGTCAAATTTTGCTGTGGCGTGACGGCTCGATGACGGTTCGACGACGTGTGCGCATTTTCGAGCGGTGCAAGACGCGCGTCTCAAGTCTTGACCAAACTCCCGCTCCGCGCGTGAAATAGTTAAATAAATAAATCAATGAATCGATTATCCAACTTACGAATTCGACATCTGTTTCGTAAGATGTTGACGGACGATTATAAAAAATCCAAAATGGATGTGCTGCCTGATGAGTCTTTAATCTGCTGCCGCTCGCGGGATCGACCGCTTACCCCCGAATGGGCCGTCCCACTCCGCAAGGTCAGTTCAGGGGGCAATGACGGAAGTTGGGAGCGGGGCCGACGCCCGCCGCGGTTGGCTGCTCTTGACGCGAACAAAACATGAATATACATGATGGGCGCCGCCGGCAGGGAAGCGCACCGGGAACCATGCCGATGCCGACGATCGTTGGCGATTTGCCTGTTTCGTCCTGTTGTCGCCTGTTCCTGAAGGCATAGAATTAAAGTCAGTCAATGGCTTGATCCTGATCTCCCGCGGCTGGGTCCTGATCTCTTTGCTTGCCCGGCGACGCGTCCCCTTGGGGTCGGGGGTGCATGGCCGCCGCGCGCAGATTTCGGGCGCCGGGCGCCGCCCGCATGCTACACTTCGCGGCAAGAAGTGGCAGTTCGCCGATGGCGATAGAGGAGGAACACCGATGGCGTACGATTTGCTGATCAAGAATGGCCTCGTTGTCGATGGCTCGGGGATGCCGGGGTTCCGCGGCGATGTCGGCGTCAAGGACGGCAAGATCGCCGAGATCGGCAAATTGTCGGGCGCCGCCGGGCAGACCGTCGATGTCGGCGGGCAGGTCATCGCGCCGGGCTTTATCGACAATCACTGCCATTACGACGCCCAGGTCACCTGGGACCCGCTGTGCTCGTTCTCGTGCGACCACGGCGCGACCTCGGTCGTCATCGGCAATTGCTCGTTGTCGCTGGCGCCGGTGCGCAAGGGCAATGCGACCCGCATGGCCGAGTTCCTCAGCTATGTCGAAGCGATCCCGATGGAGGTGCTCAACACGATCGAGGTCGATTGGGAGACCTTCCCGCAATACATGGACCGGCTCGACCGCAACCTCGGGGTCAATGTCGGCACGCTGATCGGCCATACCGCGGTGCGCTTTTATGTGATGGGCGACGAGTGCCAGAAGCGCGCGGCCACCGAAGTCGAACTGAAGCAGATGCAGGACACCGTGCGCGACGGCATGGAGGGCGGCGCGCTCGGGCTCTCGGTGTCGCGCAACAAGGGCCATTACGACCCGCAGGGCGTGCACATCCCGGCATTGTGGGCCGACGAGAAGGAGATTTTCGCGCTCGCCGACGTGTTGCGCGACATGGGCACCGGCATCATCCAGTCCGGCGGCGGCCGCGACGCCGAGATGCATGACGGGCTGATGGCGCGTCTGTCGGAGGCCAGCGGCCGGCCGGTCGTCTACAACAATTTGGGGCAAAGCGTGCGCCGCCCCGGCGAGTGGCAGAAGCACATGGACCGGGTCAACGAGACCGCGGCCCAGGGCATCCGCGCCTATCCGCTGTGCTCGCCGAACACGACGACGCAGCTCTTCAACATGTCGAACACGCAGGCCTTCCGCGGCTCGCCGACCTGGCACCCGATCCTGCTCACCTCCGACGATGAAAAGCTGCGCGCCTATGCCGACCCGGCGGTGCGCGCGAAATTGCATGAAGAAATGGTCGAGTGGAAGGTCGAGATCCCGGGCAATACGATCGCGCGCGAATGGTACAATTACCTCTGGGTCGAAGAGCCGAAGCTCGACAAGAACAAGTGGATGAAGGGCAAGACCATCCAGCAGATCGCCACCGCGCAGAACAAGGGGATCATCGACGCGTTCCTCGACCTCGCGGTCGAGGAGAAGCTCGAAACCACGTTCATGCAGGCCGAAAACAATATCGACCCGGAGGCGATGCGCGAGATCCTCAATTACCCGAACGCCCTCATTGGCCTGTCGGACGGCGGCGCGCATGTGCAGTTCCACGGCGGTTACGGCTTCTCGACCCGGCTCCTGGGCGAATGGGTGCGCGAGAAGCAGGTCATGAGCCTCGAGCAGGCGGTGCGGCGCCTCACCTTCGATTCGGCCTCGACCTTCGGCCTCTACGACCGCGGGCTGTTGCGCCCCGGCATGACCGCCGACATCACGGTGTTCGACCCCGACACGGTGAAGCCGCTGCCGGAATACATCGTTCACGACTTCCCGGCCGGCGGCTGGCGCTTCAAGGAGCCGGCGGCAGGCATCTACGCCACTTTCGTCAACGGAAAGATGCTGATGAAGGAAGGCAAGCACACCGGCAACCTGCCCGGCCGCGTGCTGCGGAACTCGCACTACCAGGCCGCTCACCGCTAAGCGGCAGCCGGCGCCAAAGCCCTCTCCGTCACCCGGCGGAGAGGAGCTCTGATCTATTCGCGCTACAGCAGATCGCGGACCCGCTCGATCTCGTCGATCGCGCCGAATTGCGACCCGATCAGGATTTCCTCGAAGCCCAGTTCCGCGACGCGCCTGATGCGCCGCCGCGCCTCCTCGGGCGGGCAGATGAAATTGACCGAGGCGAGCGTCGCCAGCTCGGCCGATTCCGGACGCTCCTTGAGATCGACCGAGCAATTGGCAAGGACCGCGTTGGTGCCGCCGGCCTCGCGATAGATCTTCATGCCGTATTCGATGTCGTCCCAGCTGCTGTACCGGCCCGACGGGGTCCAGCCCTGGGCTTCCTTGGCGGCATAGGTGATCCAGCGGGGGCTGCGCCAGGCGCCGATCAGGATCGGCGGCCCGCCCTTGCAGCCCGGCCAGGTCGCCAAGGTGCCGCCGTTGACCGGCTCGCCATTCCACACCCGGTGCATAATGTCGAGATCGTTTCGGAAGGTGCGGAAGCGGTGATCGTAATCGTAGCCGAGCAATTCAAAATCGTCGCGCGTCGAGCCGCTGCCGACCCCGAGGATCAGCCGGTTGTTCGACATCGCCTGCAACGACTGCACCCGGTGGGCGAGCTCGATCGGGTGGCGCAACGGCAGTTGCAATACGGCGATCCCAAGTTCGACCCGGCTGGTGACCGCGGCGACCGCGGTCAATACCTGGAGCGAATCGAGGGTCGGCCGGCCGCGGCCCAGCGAATCCCCGATCCAGATGCCGGGGAATCCTGCGGCTTCCGCCTGACGGGCAAAGCCGGTGATGCGATCCATCACCCCGCCATCGGGGCTGGCACCGATCCGGATCATCGTACTGACGCGCATGCGTCCTCCTGCCTGATTGTTCTCTCGTAATTCAGATTGACAAGCGCGAGCAAACAACATTCACCGGGAGATCACACAGCGGTGTCGGTGGGCCTGGCCCGAAGCGCGCGACGACCATGCCGTACGAACACTTTCACCTCATTTCGCAACCGTTCAAGATCGTCAACGTTGTCGCCTGCGGCGGCGCCTTCTAATCGTCGAGCGATTTCCTCTGCATGATCGAGAAATCGTTCCTCGCTCGTCAGTAGGAAGGCCTTATTCGCGCGTTCAAACGCTACCGCACAATCGATCGAGGGCGCTTCCAGCGCTATAGCCAGAAGCGTTTCCTGATACGCCGCTACCTCTTCAAGCTCATCGAGTGCTTGGATCAATTTTTGGCGAAAGCGGACCTCGTCGTCCGGGTGGTAATCGATCCAGTCAGTGCGAGTGAGGTCCGAAGGTGCGGCCGCCTCTCTAGACTTGATAATGACAAGAGGTTTTCCGCACATCGAGGCGAACCCAAGTTCCAACGCAATATTTGCCATCGCCGTCGCTCGGGTGTCCTGTGAGAAGATCGCAACGGTGAAGGCCGTTCCTCGGATGAGGCCGAGAATGCGTTCCAGAAAATCCTTTCCACCGGTGGAAGCGTCGGAATCCTTCGTAGGGACGCCACGCGCTCCGAAAATTTCCTCGACGATGGAGTTCATACGCTCATCGAGCGCCGGCGGGTTGCCAATCTGCTGCATGATAAACGCATGACCGGGAAATAATGTTCGCGGCGTGGTAAGCAGCACGTCTTCCGACAACGGCGAGAAGACCAGTGACAAGGGTCAAGACCTCTTGGCCTTGTTAGTCACTACTTCACGGACACCCTTGTATGGACCCGCCGTCTTTTTGTGTTCAACGATCCTGCCCGTTGATGTATCGATCTTGACATAGCGCTTTGTGACGGGGTTAAGTGCCTGCACCCGGCCCTTTACGGCTCCCTTCCGGCTTCCACTGCCCGTGTTCGTTGCCATGCAAGGAACCTACACCATCTCCTCTGCGTGCGCAGGGGAGAATACCGCACCGCATCGCGGGTCGTTACGATTTCGGCGGTCAATGTAGGTTGCCGCGGCCTTTGTCGCTACACCCGGCGCCACATCGGCGGCCGGGCGCGGACCGGGTCGAGCAATGACCAGTCGCCGTCCTCCACTTCGTGGCCCTTCGGATAGGGCGCGCGCGGCTCCAGTCCCAGAGAGCGGACGACGCGATCGTCGCGATAATAGCATTGCAGCACGACGCGGGCGAGGGTCGCCACCGCCGCGCCGCCCTCGGCGCGCAGTTCGGCTGCCACCGCTTCCCGCCGCGCCGGGTCGAGGCTCGCCAGCTTCGCGCCGGCGAGACGGGCGAGCCGGTCGAGCGCCTCGCACACCGGGCCGGCGTCGCGGCCGAGCGTCGCCAGAATATCGGCCTGGATCGAGGGATCGTCCGCGCCGGGCACGCGAAACTCATCGCTGGCCGGGATGATCATGCCGGCGATCGCGCGCAAATCGTCGCGCTGGGCCGGGGTGAGGGGTTGGTCTTGCGGCATCGTTTGCCTCAATCGAACAAATTGGCGAGGCGCTCTTTCATCTGGTCGGCGACGTAGAGCGCCAGGGCCTGGATCGTCGATGTCGGGTTGACCCCGCCGGAGGTGACGAACAGGCTGCCGTCGACGATGAACAGGTTTTTCACATCGTGCGTGCGGCCCCATTCGTTGACCACCGAGCGTTCCGGGTCGGCGCCCATGCGGGCGGTGCCCAAGAGATGCCAGCCGCCCTGGACAATCGGGCTGTTGACGCAGATGTCGGTCGCCCCGGCGGCGGCGAGAACCTCCTTCGCGCGGGCGATGCCGTGCTCCATCATCCGCGCGCTGTTGTCGCCGATCCGGTAGTCGATCTTCGGCGCCGGAATGCCGTGGCAGTCTTTCAGCACCGGATCGAGCGTGACGCGGTTGTGCTCCTCCGGCAAATCCTCGCAGATCGCCGACAGGCCGATCCGGTGGCCGTTGAGGCGGCGGAAGGCGGCGTGATGACCGCCGCCCCACGGCAGGAGGCCCTTCGCCTCGCTGGCGACGGCTTCCATGACCGGCCCGACGCCGCGGCCGAACTGGAACGTGTAGCCGCGCACAAATCCGCGCGACCGGTCGGTTTCGTAGAACTCTTTGCTCCACAGGCAGGTCGGCGGCGCGCGGTTGCTGTCGGTCTCGTCGGCGACATAGCCGTAGACCTGGGCATAGGGGTGGAACATCAGGTTTTTGCCGACGAGGCCGCTGGAGTTGGCGAGGCCATTCGGAAAACGCGCGGACGCCGAGTTCAGCAGCAGCCGCGGCGTGCCGACCCCGTTGCAGGCGAGGACGACGACGTGGGCGGCCTGAAACTGCTCCTTGCCGTCGGCGTCGTAGTAGACGACCCCCGCGGCCATGCCATGCTCGTCGGTCGTGATCTCGCGCACCCGGCAATG
>DATLTH010000328.1:0-2612 GCA_035533695.1 Allostellaceae bacterium
GTGCCGCCGCGATGCTCCAGAAATCTGCCGTTCCCGACGGTTATCGACCCGGAGGCGCCGCCGATCCGGCCCGAGCGGCATATACCGAACTCGATCGCCACAATGCGTCGGCGCCTCACCATCGCGCTTGCCAAAAGGCTCGACCGATGTCCGTGCTGCAACGCCCGGCGCAGGCCGGAACTTCATCCATCGTTATGACGCAGTAAGACTAATAAACCTGTAATTAAGTGCATTGATCCCGCGATTTTGTCGCCTCACTTCCGATCATGCCCCATTCATGCCGATGAGCCCGGCATCGGGCATTGTACCTAATCCAAACTGTCGGCAAAAGGGGCCAAGAGAGTTGCCGAGATCCTAATCCAGACCTCGGGCGCGCCAAGCGAGCAGCCCTCGCGTCGGGTGAGCAGGCACAAGCTCGCGACCCATCAGCCGCCGCGGATCAACGTGCCGGCTCCCCCCGTGAATAGCTCGAGCAGGATTGCATGCGGTACCCGGCCATCAAGGATGACCGCCGCCTCGACGCCACCCTCGATCGCGGCGAGGCAGGTTTCAACCTTGGGGATCATGCCGCCAGAGATCGTGCCGTCGGCAATGAGGCGGCGCGCCTCGCCCGCGGACAATTCCGAGATCAGGAGCTTATCAGCGTCGAGCACGCCGGGCACGTCGGTCAGCAGCAGAAAGCGCCGCGACTTGACCGCGGCGGCCACCGCGCCGGCGACCGTATCGGAGTTGATGTTGTAGGTCGCGCCGTCGGCGCCGATCCCGATCGGGGCGATGACCGGGATGATGCCGGAGTGGCGGAAGGTTGCCAGCACGCGGTCGTCGACTCGCTCCGGCTCACCGACAAGACCCAGATCGACCTCGACCCGCACCCCGTTCTCGATCAGCCAGCGCGTCACCTTGCGGGCGCGAATGAGGCCGCCGTCCTTGCCGGTGAGTCCAACAGCGCAGCCGCCGGCCGCATTGATCTCGGCGACAAGTTGTTTGTTGATGGTGCCGGCGAGAACCATCTCGATGACCTCCATCGTCTCGCGATCGGTAATGCGCAGCCCGTCGACAAAGCGGCTCCTGACGCCGAGGCGCTGCAACATGTCGCCGATCTGCGGCCCGCCGCCATGCACGACGATCGGGTTGATGCCAACTTGCTGCAACAGGACGATGTCGCGCGCGAACGGATCATCGGTCCCGCCATCC
The DNA here is from genome assembly GCA_035533695.1 of Allostellaceae bacterium. Lineage (GTDB taxonomy): Bacteria > Pseudomonadota > Alphaproteobacteria > ATCC43930 > CGMCC-115725 > DATARH01. The sequence goes on from DATLTH010000328.1 coordinate 1,195, forward strand.
GCCATCGCGTGACCGCCGTACTTGACGAGCACGGTCTGTCCGGAATAGCGGCGCAGATAGGGCAGCGCCTCGGCGAGGATCGCGGCTCTGACCGCCGGATCCGTTGGAGGCGCAGCAGCGGGCGTGCCGGGTGGGGCGGGTGAGCTCATCGCGCCGGCAGTCTATCGCGTCCGGCGCGGCGAAGTCACTGCGGAGATTGGTGTACGCAGCTGTTCTACTGAAGCTTCAGCCAAGCCGCTGGGATCATCTCCGGCCGTAATCAGCGGAATCCGATTTTTGGCAAGCCAATGAGCGGCGCAAATCGGATGCCGGCAACGACACCGGCGCCGGTCGACCCGCCGTTTCCATCTACCCAAACCATCGGTGCGCCAGCCCTCGAAATTCCGCTATGATTGCCCCGCGGCTATGAGGCGCGGCCGACCTCCGATCGGCTTCGGGACATTGGGGACAAGATGGACTACGCGAGCTGCCGCAGTCTGCCGTCGATGTTCTTCGAGGTGGCGCGGCGGCGCGCGGCGCAGCCGTTTTTGTGGGCCAAGGTCCACCATAAATACCAGGCGCTGAGCTGGTCGGAAGCGGGCGACTCGGTAATGCGGCTCGCCCGCGGTCTGGCTGCGCTCGGGATCGAAGCCGGCGACCGGGTTGCCCTCGTATCGGAAAACCGGCCGGAATGGGTCATCGCTGATCTGGCCATCATGAGCACTGGAGCGGTTACCGTTCCCGCCTACGTTACCAATACCGTCGAGGACCATCGCCATGTCCTCAGCAACAGCGGTGCGCGGGTCGCCATCGCCTCGACCGCGATGCTCGCCCGCCGGCTCATCTCCGCCGCCGAGCAGCTGCCGAGCGTGCGCGTCGTGGTCGCGATGGAGCCGATCGGCGATCTGGCGTCGAACCTCGACCTTCGGGTCTGGGACGAGCTGCTGGCGTTCTGCCCCGAGGACCCCGACGACATCGCCCAGTCGGTCATGGCGCGGGTCGCGGCTCTGTCGCCGGACGACACCGCCTGCATCATCTACACCTCCGGTACCGGCGGCCCGCCGAAAGGGGTCTTGCTGAGCCATCGCAACATTATCGCTAATTGCCGCGGCGCCTATCATCTGCTGGAGGGGCTCGGTCTCGACAACGAGGTGTTCCTCAGCTTCCTGCCTCTGTCGCATGCCTACGAACACTCCGCCGGCGTGATGTTCCCGATCTCGATCGGCGCCGAGATCTACTTCGCCGAGGGCGCCGAGACGCTGGCCCGCAACCTGTTGGAGGTGCGGCCGACAATGATGACGGCGGTTCCGCGGCTCTATGAGACCTTGCACCAGCGCATCAATCTCGCGATTCAGCGCGAGCGAGGGCTTAAACGCTCTATGTTCGAGCGTGCCGTCGCGATCGGGAAGAAGCGCCTTGCGCAGGAGCCATTGTCGCTC
>DATLTH010000329.1:0-3633 GCA_035533695.1 Allostellaceae bacterium
GAACAAGATCTACCAGGCGTGGCTCGACCATAATGTCATGTGCGTGCGCGGCCAGGATCTGACGATCCCCGATTTCATCCGCTACAGCGAGCGCTTCGGCCCGGTGACGCCGCACCCGTCGAAATCGACGCGCCATCCCGAGCATCCGAAGATCACGATGCTCGGTGTCGGCAAGTTCGACGCCGCCGGCAAGTTGCGCGAGGAGATCTACCGGCGCGGCGCCGAGGGTTGGCACACCGACGGCGCCTACAACCAGGCGCCGTTCAAGGCGACCCAGCTTTATGCGCTGGCGGTGCCGAGCCGCGGCGGCAACACGCTGTTCGCCAACGGCTATGCCGCCTATGACGGGCTGCCAACGCGCCTCAAGAACCGGCTCGACGGGGTGATCGGCGCCTTCTCCTATGGCGGGCGGCGCGGCGGGTCGCGGCTGCTCAACCCGGAGGATCAGGAGTGGACCCCGGTCCATCACCCGATCGTCCGCATCCACCCCGAGACCGGCCGCAAATCCTTGTATTTCGACCCCGGCAAGATCGTCGATTTCGTCGGCATCGAGCGCAGCGAGGGCGACGCGATCATCGCCGAATTGACCGCCGCGATGATCCAGCCCGAGGCCGAGTACCATCACAAATGGGAGAAGGGCGACATCGTGATCTGGGACAACCGCTGCTCCTACCACAAGGCGGCCGGCGACTACCCGCCCGAGGAGGACCGCATCCACTGGCGCGTCTCGATCAACGATTTCGGGGTCGAAGCCCCGCTTGAAACTGAGCAACAAGCCGCGGAGTAGCGCCATGCCCCATCCCACCCGCGTCGCGCTCGTTACCGGTTGCGGCAAACCGATCGGCATCGGCAATTCGACCGCACGGGCGCTCGCCGCCAAGGGGGTTGCGGTCGTCGTGTCCGATTTGCGCCCGGCGGGGGTTGCCAACGAGTTCAATGCGGCGGGCGACACCGATACGAATTGGGGCGGCGTCGACAGCCTGGTCGAGCAGATCGCCAAGGCCGGGGGCACGGCTTCGTCGGTGCTCGGCGACGTCAGCCAGGAGGCGGACGCAAAGCGCATGGTCGAGGAGGTGCTGTCGCGCTACGGCCGCCTCGACATCCTCGTCAACAATGCCGGCGCGCCGCAGGGCGCCGACCGGAACGAGATCGAGAACGTGCCGGTCGCGGCCTGGGATCTGACGATGGGGGTCAACGCCAAGGGCGCCTTCCTGATGTCGCGCGCCGCGGTGCCGGCGATGCGCAAGGCCAAATGGGGCCGCATCGTCTGCGTGTCGTCGAAGGCGGCATTCCGGCCGGGGCGCAACCGCGCGACTTATGCCGCGTCGAAAGCGGCGATCGTCGGCTTCACCCGGTCGCTGGCGCTCGATCTGGCGCCCTACGGGATCACCGTCAACGCGGTCTGCCCGGGGCCGATCCGCACCTCGCGGGCGATCAGCACCAACCGCCGCGAATACGGTGACGATCTCGAAGTGGGGTTTCGCGAGCGCGCCAAGGCGATTCCCGTGGGGCGCTTCGGCGAACCCGACGAGGTCGCCTCGATGATCGCCTATCTGGCCTCGGACGAGGCCGCCTTTGTCACCGGCCAGGCGATCGGCGTCGACGGCGGCTGGTGACGGCGAGAAAGCCGTTCGAGATTATCGTCTGGAGCGGTTGAGCACGTCCTGGTTGCCGTGCCGCTCTGGACGCGATCCTCGCATGCGGTAAATTGGCTGGATGCAGGGCGATGTGGTGGTCCTCGGGGCCGGGATGGTCGGCGTTTCGGTTGCAGCGCATCTGCAGAAGCGCGGCAGGCAGGTCATCTTGCTCGACCGCCGGCATCCCGGCGAAGAAGCCTCCTTCGGCAATGGCGGCCTCGTTCAGCGCGAGGCGGTGTTGCCGCACCCGTTTCCGCGCGACGTCGCCGAATTGTGGCGCATCGCCCGCAATCGCTCGGTCGACGTGCACTACCACCCGTCCGCCCTCCCCGGCCTCGCCCGGCCGCTGTTTGGCTACTGGCGCAATTCCGCACCCGAGCGCTACGCGACGATCGCCCAGAACTACAGCACGCTGATCGCCACTTGCCTCACCGAGCATAAAGCGCTCGCCGAGGAAGCGGGCGCGACCGAACTGCTGCGGCCTGTCGGCTATATCAGGGCCTACGAAGACGCCCTTTCGTTCGCCGCCGATCTCGCCAAGGCGGAGGTTGTGAAACGCGATTTCGGGGTGAATTCCGTCGCGCTCGACTCGCAGGCGCTGAGCGAGGCAGAGCCGCATCTGCGCCCCGGCTTTGCCGGCGCATTGCACTGGACCGACCCGTACGCCTGCAATGACCCGCATGCCCTGACGCTGAGCTACGCCGCATTGTTCGGGCGGCTGGGCGGGCAATTCGTCGTCGGCGACGCCGCGACGCTGACGCGCCAGGGCGCCGGTTGGCGCGTCTGCGCCGCCGACGGCACGATTGTCGAAGCCGCCGAAGCCGTCATTGCTCTCGGCATCTCGTCCGCCCGCATCACGCAACGCTTCGGCTATAGGCCGCCATTGTTCGGCAAGCGCGGCTACCATCTGCACTTCACGCCAAAGGGCAATGCCGGGCTGACCCGGCCGGTGGCCTCCAACGGGTTTCTGCTGGCCCCGATGCGGGCCGGCATTCGCCTGACGACCGGCGTGGAATTCGCCCGCCCCGGGGCCCTGCCGACCCCGGTGCAGCTCCGCCGCGCCGAACCGATCGCGCGAACCCTGCTGCCGCTCGGCGATGCGGTCGAGCGGGCGCCCTGGATGGGGATCAGGCCCTGCACGCCCGACATGCTGCCGATCATCGGCGCCGCCCCGGGTGAGGCCCATCTGTGGCTGGCTTTCGGCCATGCCCATCAGGGCTTCACCCTTGGCCCAACGACAGGACGATTGCTCGCCGAGATGATGACGGGCGAGGATCCGTTCGTCGACCCGCTGCCGTTTCGCGCCGAGCGGTTCTGACATGAGGACACGAGGGATGCTCGAAACCCGACCGCTCCACCCGACTTTGGCCTGCGAGGTCGTCGGCCTGAGGCTGTGGGAATGCCTGGACGAACCGGCGGTCGCCGAGCTGCGCACGCTCTATGCGCAATACGGCGTCCTGGTGTTCCGCCGCCAGGCCTTGAGCGAACCCGAGCTCGCCGCGTTCTGCGCGCTGCTCGGGCCGCTGGAGCGCACGGTGCGCAGCGACTGGGCCTCGCCCGCGACGCCCGAGGTGACGGTGCTCTCCAATCTGAAGGACGGGCTCGGCCGGCCGATCGGCGGGCTCGGCGACGGCGAATTGCAGTGGCACTCCGACCAGTCCTACATGCTCAGCCCGGCGACCGGGGCGGCGCTCTACGCGCTCGAACTGCCGCAAGAGGGTGGCGAGACCTTCTGGGTCGATCTGCGCGCCGCCTATGCCGGCCTGCCGCGCCCGCTGCGGGCGAAGATCGCCGGAAAGCGCGGCGTTTTCGATTACGCGAAGCGGCTCGCCGGGTACGGCCGCGCGACCGACCAGCAGATTTCGGACGAGGCGCGGCGCCTGACGCCGCCGGTGACGCATGCGCTCATTCGCGCCCACCCCGAGACGGGCGAGCGCTCGCTCTACCTCGATTCGACGACGACGATCGGCATCGACTACATGGACACGGCCTCGGG
>DATLTH010000330.1:0-2249 GCA_035533695.1 Allostellaceae bacterium
GTGGTCTACGACCTGCTGTTCCGCACCGCGGCCGAGACGCTGCTCACCATCGCCGCCGATCCCAGGCACCTGGGCGCCCGCATCGGCTTCACCGCCGTGCTCCACAGTTGGGGCTCGGCGATGACCCACCACCCGCACCTCCATATGATCGTGCCAGGCGGCGGGATATCATTCGACGGCACGCGCTGGGTGGCTTGCAGACCCGGCTTCCTCTTGCCGGTGCGGGTGCTCTCCCGCCTGTTCCGGCGACTCTTTCTGGCCGGGCTCGCCGACGCTCACGCCGCAGGCCGGCTGGCGTTTTTCGGCGAGATCGAGGGTCTGCGTGCAAAAATCGGAGCAAACCGGCACCGGATTTCGGTCGAAAGCGGCAGGTGATTTCGGCGGAAAGCGGCACCTGATTTCGCTCCAATCCGGCACCTGATTTCGGCGTTTTCGGCACCCCTGATCGGCTTTGGCCTCGCTGCTGAGCGGCAAGTAATGGCGGCTACCGTCGCCCCTTTTGGGGGACGGGGAGATGCCAAGACCGAGGGTGGCGATGCGGCGGATCAAGGAAGTGCTTCGGCTCAAGCAGGGGCTGGGGCTTAGCGATACAGCGGTGTCGCGCAGCGTGCGGATCGCGCGCTCGACCGTGAAGGAATATCTCGATCGCGCGGCGGCGGCGGGGCTGAGTTGGGAGATCGCGGCGGAGCTGAGCGAGGAGGAACTCGACCGTCGCCTGTTCGCCGCCGCCGATACGCGCCTTGCAGATCGTCCGTTGCCGGATTGGGAGGCGGTCGAGAAGGAGCTGCGCGGCCGCGGCGTGACGCTGCGGCTGCTGTGGCTGGAATATCTGAGCCGACACCCGGAAGGCTACCGCTACACCCAGTTCTGCGGGCATTTCCACGCCTGGCAGCGACGTTCCCGGCCGCCGACGATGCGCCAGCAGCATCGCGCCGGCGAGGCGCTCGAAGTCGATTACGCCGGCATGACGCTGAGCGTCACCGACCAAGGGGTCGTCCGCCAGGCGCAGGTTTTCGTTGCCTGCCTGCCCTGCTCGGACCTGACCTACGCCGAGGCGAGCTGGAGCCAAGGTCATGAGGACTGGCTCGGCGCTCATGTCCGCGCCTTTGCCTATATTGGCGGCTGCCCGAAGAAGGTGATCCCCGACAACCTCAAGACCGGGGTGACCGACGCCAACTACTGGGACCCGGTACTGAACCGCAGCTACCATGCGCTCGGCCGGCATTACAACGTGGCGATTGTCCCGGCACGGGTCAAAAAGCCCCGGGATAAGCCGACCGCGGAGAATGCGGTCAGACTGGTAGAGATGTGGGTTCTGGCGCCGCTGCGGCACCGGCAGTTCTTCTCGCTTGCCGAGGCCAACGCCGCGCTCGCCGAGAAGATCGAGGAATGGAACAACCGCCCTTTCGCGCCACCGCGTGAAGGCAGCCGGCGCTCGCTGTTCGAGGCGATCGAACGCGACAAGCTCAAGCCGTTGCCGGCGGCGCCTTTTGTCGTCGGCCAATGGCTCGTGGCGCGCGTCAACATCGACTACCACCTCGCCGTCGACGGCCACTTCTATTCCGTGCCGTACCGGCTGGTGCATCGACGGCTCGACGTCTTTCTGACCGCAACGGCGGTGGCGATCTTCCACCAAGGCGAGCGGGTCGCCAGTCATCCGCGCAGCGCCGCCAAGGCGCATCACACCACCGCGGACGAGCACATGCCGCCGGCACACCAGGCGATGGCCGGGCGCACCCCCGATAAGCTGCGCGCCGAGGCCGCCGCTCTCGGGCTCGCCATCGGCACCTATGTCGACCGGCTGATCAGCGCGCGCGAGCATCCCGAGCAAGGGGTGCGCGCCTGTCTCGGCGTGCTGCGGCTGGCCGGTGCCTACGGCAAGGCCCGGCTCGAACTCGCCTGCGAACGCGCTCTCGCCGCCGGCGTCGCCTCCTCGCGCTATGTCGAGCGGCTGCTCAAGGCCGACCGGCGACACCCTTTCCTCGATGCCCACGCCGAGGACGGCTTGGGCGAGCACGGCAATCTGCGGGGCCCGGCCTACTACAACTGAGCCGGCCGCGCCGATCGACGCCATCCCAAACAGGAGGGAATGAATCATGATCCATCCCACGATCGAGACATTGCGCCGCTTGCGCCTCACCGGCATGGCCAAGGCGCTCGAGGAGCAGCAAGGTCTGCCCGACTGCGATCGCCTCAGCTTCGACGAGCGCCTGGCGATGCTGGTCGATCGCGAGGCCGTCGAACGCGAC
>DATLTH010000331.1:0-3938 GCA_035533695.1 Allostellaceae bacterium
CCTTTAGCCGCGGCAACGGCACCGCGCCGGCGCCGGCGGAGCTCATAAACCCGCGCGGCAGGCCGCACAGCGATTCGATGTCCGATGCCGGCAGGCGAAAGTCGTCGATCAATTGCTCGCGCGTGCGGATGCGTTCCTCGAGCAGCAGCCGCACCGAGCGCGCGAGCAGGCGCGGTGCTTCGGTCGACAGCGCGTCATCAAGCGGCTCCGCCTTGCGCCAACCGCGCGCGCCGTAGTGTTTCCACAGCCGCTGCTCGTACTCGTCGCCGATGATGCCGAGCGTACGGCAGCGCTTGATCATCGCGCCCAGCGACGTTCTCCAGCGCTCCTTGAGCGGCAGAAAGCCGTTCAGCGACGGGGACCATACTTCGGCGGCAAAGCTTTCGGCCGGCAGCAGAAAGGCGCCGGCGAACAGAAACGCCTGTCGCTCGACTTCCTTGAAAGCCGCCGCGTCAGCGAGTGTCTTATCCCGCATGCGCCGATGCAGTACGAGATGGCCGAGCTCGTGCGCGGCATCGAGCCGCGAGCGCACGCACGTATCCTTGTCGGCCGCAATGAGCACATACGGGCGATGATCGGCTTCCGACCAGTGCGAAAGGCCGTCCATTGCCGCGCTGCCGACCTCCTCCTTGACGACGCAGACGCCGGCGTTCTCAAGCACCAGCAGCAGGTCGGCGACCGGCCCGTTGCCGAGCTTCCAGCGCTCGCGGCATTCCGTGGCCATGCGTTCGATATCGGCGTCGCCGATCTCACGGTAATCCGCCGCATCGAGCTGCGGCACATCGACGATGGGCAGGTCGAGCCATTCCTGCAGCGCCAGCGCAATTTCCTCGGCCCAATGCAGCCGCCCGCAAGTTCGCCGCCGCAGCGCCTGCGTGGTGCTGGCCATCGAGCGGAAGAACATCGGGCTTGCCCCGTGTTCAGGATGCGGGCGCAGAAAGAAGCTGACCGGCAGGTTCAGCGCGCGGGCCAGCGTCTCCAGCGCTTCCGGCTCGGGTGACTGGCTGCCCGACTCCCAGCGCGAAATGCTGGAGCTGGTGCGGTTAATCAGCTCAGCGAGCGCGACCTGCGTCAGTCCGCGCGAATCCCTCGCCTGCACCAGCCGTTCCGCTTGGAACCCTGGCGTTCCGTATCGCATTGTTCCCTCCTGTCCCGTTCGGACGGGCTTCTCTCGGCCTAACTGGCGTCAGGCCGCTTCTTGAGCCGCGGCACCGCCGCGTCCTTGATCTCGATGGGTGTCTCGGACGGCGTACGCGCCGCCGCATCGGCCGCGTGATAGAGACCCAGCAGTTCGGTCACCGGGATCAGTCGAATCCAGCTCGACAGATCTGCCGTGGGGATGCCGAGCCCGACATAGGCGGGAATCGTTTGCTCCCCGCGTCGCGGATGCGACGTGATGACCAGCATACCGCACAGGCGATCGCGCGCGGGTTCTACCGACTCCTGCAGCATGTCGAGCTGACGCGGGCTGAGCCAGGCGTTCATCGTCGCCCATTGCTGGCGGAATGCCGTCGGCCGCGGCGGGCCGCAATGGCGCTGGATGTTGCTGCGGATCAGGTAGATGCCGCCGGCCTCGACCAGGCTGTAGCGGCCGCCGGCGGGCGTGGTATGCGGCGCGAACACTGGCAGCCCGTTTTCGCGCGCGGCTTGCCGGAACCCGGCCTCGCAACGCGCATGGCGTAACTGGCCTAGCATGTTGGCGTGCTCGGGCTCTTCGGCATGGCGTGCCGTGAGCGTCCAGGCTTCACCGAAGCCGGCGTCCGCGGATTCAAGAACATGCCGGAAAAAACCGGCGGGATAGATGCCCAGGATACGGGCGATCGGATCAGACATCAGGAACCCAGGCTGTTTGTGTTTTGCGGTAAAATAACAGAAAAATTTGCGTTATCAAGGGAGTTGAGGCGACCCGGCGCAAGGACGCGCGCAACGCGAGATGCAGCCGTTCCCAGCTGGCGAGCTTGGCAATCGGTCTTGCCGGACACCGGCCCCGGGGTCGGGGCAGCTGGCAAGACCCGATATAGGCCTGAATGTGCCGCACGCTGAGGTGTGGGGATAAAGCGCGAATCAGCTGCTCAGGCCGGATGATAGAGAATGGCGACGAACCGGCCTCGCGGGTCCGCGCGGCGTCAGCGCTCGCTTGCCATCTGTACGGCGAGCCCTTCGACGGTCTCGATACACGCGCCAAATTCGAGATCATCTCCGTACACCATCAACCGTTGAAATTCCGCGTACTGCCGCGCGTAGCCGGCGTCGACCGCGAGGCCTTCGACCGCCCGCAGCGTTTCCCGCATCGGGTCCTCGCGATAGGCCGGGAACTGGTTGCCGTAGGCCGCGGCGTCGGCCTGCATGATTTCGCGCGCCAGGGCGGCGACCTCCGCGGGATCGTAGTGCTCGCGCAGCGCATGCAGATCGTGCAGGTGGCGCACCAGCGTCGGGTCCGGTGTGGCGACCATGCCGGCGAGCTCGGCGCCTGCGCGGCGGGTGAGCGCCACGAATTTGTCCGCCGCGGTCTCGAGGATCGACACGCACTCGATCGTCGCCACCTCGGGCGGCCGCCGCAGCGCTTCGGCGACGAATGAGATCACCGACAGCCCGACGGCCGGGCGGTACAACGGCCACACCGCCGTCTCGATCTGGATCTCCGGACGCAAGGCCCCCTCACCCGCCGCTGCCGGTTCATAGGGCAGCCGGTAGATCGTGTAGCGGGTTTCGTTGCCGGTTTTCCGGTAAGCAGGATCGTCGGGATCGAATTTGAACCCCTCGCCGAGCAAAGCCTCGGTGATCCGCGCGCGCAGCCGCCGCAATGTCCCGCGCCCGGGGCGATTGCTGTCGACCACGATCCGCAGATCGATGTCCTCCGACATACGCCGGATCAGGCGGTGCGCGCGGCTCAGCGCCGTGCCGCCGCCGAACACAAGGCGCACATGCAGCGCTTCCTTATCGACGGCAGCGATCGCCGCGAGCGCCTTGACGACGTAGAAATCCTTCTCGACCAGCGCCGGACCCGGCAGCCGGAAATACGCCTGGACTTCGAGCAGCTCTTCGAGAGTTGGTTCAGCGCTCAAGAACCAGCTCCACGTTTCGGTCGCGAAGCCGGCGCGAGAACCGCCCCCTCACCCGCACCGCCGGATTGACCGGCACCTGCGTCGAGCGGCCCTCGTTGTAGGCGCGCTCGGCTTCGGTCGGTTCCCATTTGACGCCGAGTTTGGTGAGCGCCTGGCGCGCGGCGCCGGCGAAACCGTTCGGGCTGTAGAGGATCGCCTCGCCCGAGAGCTTCGAGGTAATCGCGCGGCCGTAGACGCCGTAACCAAGCCGCACGAGACGCCCCTCGCGCGTCAGGCCGCGCAGCACGCGCAATACCTGATCCTCGCCGCCGAGATCGGCGAATTCGCGCGGCAGAAACACATCCTCGCCGCGCTTGCGCGCGATCCGGGCCTCGATCCTTTCCCGCAATGTCTTCTGCCGACGCATGATCCAGGTACTCTTCTCCATGGTGTAAAAACCCGACATCCGTACTATACAAAAACCCGACAAACCACAAGCCCTCAGAGCCGCTGTAACTATTGATGTTTATGGGCCTTTGTGGCGTCCCTGACACCTGCGAAGTAGGCGCCACGCCGGGCTCTGGCTAGCGGCGATCCCTTGGCGCACGTTTTACGACCGCCTCCCACTCCCGACGGGTCACCGGCGATTGCAAAAAGAGGTCCGTCATCAGATCGACGAAATCCTCTACCTCTCCCCTATTCGTGTGATCTATATCGAAGTGGACGTTGCCGCCCTCGATACGGCAGCGCAACCTAAGGGACCGTAAAAGAATAAGCGAATCGAGATGTTCAACATGTAGTAGTTGAGCTGCGTTGGTTTATGCCGTATGTAGATTCGTGATCGATGAAGCGGCGATAAAACGACGGTTCGAGACGCTCGGCCCCTATTTGGAC
>DATLTH010000332.1:0-5800 GCA_035533695.1 Allostellaceae bacterium
GATCGAGGAGCCCGCCGGGACCAGATAGGTCGCCTCGATCTCGCAATAGGCGGCGGTGAAGTTGATCACCGCGGCGCGTTGCGGCTCGGCGCCGACATTGCCGATATCCCAGAGGTTCTTCGTCGCGTCGTCGGCAAGGTCGCCCGGCCGCGCATAGGGCACGTATTTGACCGGCACGCCGAGCCTGGCGGCGACCGCGGCGGCCATATCGGCGGACACGCCGGTCGGATCGCCGGACGGCGTCTTGCCGGAGACCAAGAGAAAATTCCCCATGTTGATCGCGGCGCGCAAGACGCCGGTCGGGGCAAGCTCGGCGACAATTTGTGGCGAAGGCATAACGGGCATGGCGGGGCTGTCCGGAATGGTGAAAGGGGCCGCCACAGTTTGGATGATCGAGGCGCCCCAAGCACGCGCTAAATCGATGCCCGGCCGGCGAGCGGCCTGCGTCCTCGTTCAGCGCGGGCGCAAGGTTGGAAACGCGATCACGTCGCGGATCGACGGGCTGTCGGTCAAGAGCATCGTCAGCCGGTCGATGCCGATGCCGAGCCCGCCGCAGGGCGGCAGGCCGTATTCGAGAGCCAGCACATAATCCTCGTCGAGCGGCTGGGCCTCCTCGTCACCGGCGGCGCGCGCCAGCATCTGCGCCTCGAAACGGGCCCGCTGGTCTAAGGGATCGTTCAATTCGGAGAAGGCGTTGGCGATCTCCCAGCCGTAGACATAGGTTTCGAACCGTTCGACGAGGCGCGGGTCGTTGCGGTCGGCCTTGGCCAACGGTGAGATGTCGCGCGGGAAGCCGGTCACGTGCGTCGGCTGGATCAGCGTGTCCTCGACCCGTGCACCAAACGCCGCCTCGAGCGCCTGACCCCAGTTCTCGCCGCCCTTGAGCGCGCAGCCGAGATGTTCGGCGGCGTCGCGCGCGGTGGCCGCATCGGCGATCGCAAGAAAATCGACGCCGGTCTTCTCCAGCACTAGTTCGGCCATGCCGCGGCGCGGCCACGGCGGCGAGAGATCGATCGGCGTGCCGCCGTAGCTGACCTGAACGCCCCCCGCCGCCGCCGCGGCGACATGCGCGATGATCTGTTCGGTCAATGTCATCATCGCGGTGTAATCGACATACGCTTCGTAGAGTTCGAGCGAGGTGAATTCGGGGTTGTGGCGTGGGCTGAGGCCCTCGTTGCGGAAGCAGCGGTTGATCTCGAACACCTTGTCGGCGAGGCCGCCGACGACGAGGCGCTTCAGATGCAGTTCGGGCGCGATGCGCAAATAGAGGTCGATGTCGAGCGCGTTGTGGTGGGTGACGAACGGCTTCGCCGCGGCGCCGCCGGGGATCGTGTGCAGCATCGGCGTTTCGACTTCGAGATAGGCGCGATCGAGCAGATAGCCGCGCATCGCCGCGACGATTTGGCTGCGCCGGCGCAAGGTCTCGCGGCTCTGCGGGTTCATGATCAGGTCGAGGTAGCGCTGGCGGTAGCGCAACTCGATGTCGGCGAGGCCGTGGTATTTCTCCGGCAGCGGCCGCAACGCCTTGGCGAGCAGGGTCAATGCCGTCGCATTGACGGTCAGCTCGCCGCGCGGGGTGCGGCGCACCCGCCCCTCGACCCCGATCAGGTCGCCGATGTCCAAGAGGCGCAGCAACGCCAGATCTCCGGCCGGCAGATGGTCCTTGTGGCTGAACACCTGGATCTTGCCCGAGGCGTCGTGCAGATCGATGAACATGCCGCTGTTGCGGACTGCCCGGATGCGCCCGGCGATGCGCACGCCCTCATTGGTCTCGGCGCCGGAAGGCAGTTCGGCGTGGCGCGCGTCGAGTTCGGCGGCTTCGTGGCTGCGCGCAAAGCTGACCGGATAGGGATCGATCCCCATGCCGCGCAGCGCCGCCAGCTTTTCGAGCCGAACCCGGCGCAGCGCGTCGTCTCCATCCCCGTCCCGGTCCGGCCGCCCGACCGGCCCGGCGCGACTGTCGGCTGCGCTCATGAGAAACCTTCATCACCGCGGCCGGGGCAGCCCCGGCCATCCACGCCGTGGCCTGCTCGCCGGGCGACTGGCTACGATTGCGCGAGGAGGCGCCGAGAGCAATGGGAAATCGGCCGTCGAAATTCGCTCTGCCGCTCCCTATTCGAAAACGCTAAGAGCCAAGAAGTTTTTTACGTCGAGGGCGTGTTAACGCAGGTTTACAAGATCGCGAAGCAACGATCGCGCGTTTCTCTCATCCCTTTGATTTCGTTCTTAATAAGGGTTTGGCACACGGATTGCCCCTGGGGTATCGGAACGGCATCGCGACCCAGGAGAACCGACAATGAACCGTACGATGCTCCTATTGGCTGGTTTCACAACGACTGCAATACTTGCGGGATCGCCAGCCCGCGCGGATCAGATCACGCTCGGGCAAAGCACCAGCGGATCCTACACCTTTACCGGCACCGGCAGCGCGGGAAGCCCGCCGGATGCCATGAATGTCGCCAGCAGCGGGATTTCCGGTCTCGCCAGCGTTCTCGGCGCCGGGGATACCGGGACCTACTCTTTCGGCGCCGTCAACTTTACGACAAACAGCGTCAGTGCGAACAATTTTGCCGTCACCGGCCCGAACAACACCCAAAGCTTTAACTTCTCGGCGAGCGACGGAGACTCACTCGGCGGCGCGGTGACCTGGACGCAGCTCAAGGACAACAGCTTGACGCCGAACCTGATCGGGTCGCTGCTCTACACAGCGAGCGGAGATGCGGCCTTTTTGGGCTTGTTCGGCAGTTCCGGCGCGATGTCGACATTCGACATCACGCTCGACAACCTGTCGTCCGGCATTTTTCTCGATGCGCTGGCGTCGGGAACCGGTTCGGAGACGGCCAACATCTCCAGTGGCGAAGCGGCGCCGTCGGTACCCGTACCGGAGCCGGGTTCGCTTATACTGCTGAGCACGGCGCTCGTTTCACTCGGCCTGTTATTGCGCCGTCGCAAGCGGAGTTCGCGACCTCAGGCGTCAGCCACCACCGCGCTCGCCTGACGACGGCCGAGGTCGATGACCGTTTCGTGGAACCGCTTCAGCGTGCTGTGGTGGCCGACGCTGACGATCGTCGGACCCCAATCAGCCTCGCGCAATAGGCGATACAAGCCCGCTTCCGCGGCCTCGTCGAGCGCCGAGGTCGCCTCGTCGAGAAACACGATCTCGGGGCGCGTCAGCAAGACGCGGGCGAACCCGGCCCGCTGCTGCTCGCCGCCCGACAGACGCTGCGCCCAGTTGCCGTCGACCTCGAGCTGATCGACGAGATAGGACAGGCCAACCGCGTGCAACGCGGCCTCCATCTCGGGATGGCGCGCCGGATCGGCGCGTTCGGGATACGCGATCACATCGGCGAGCGTGCCCAATGGCAGGTAGGGCCGCTGCGGCAGGAACAACGCGTGCCCCTTGCCGACCCGCACCTCGCCGCGGCCGAACGGCCATAATCCGGCGATGGCGCGCAACAGCGTGCTCTTGCCCGACCCCGACGGGCCGGTGACCAGCACCGGCTCGCCCGGCCGCGCGGCGAGCGCGATCTCCTCGCGCAACATCTGGCCCCCCGGCAAATGAAGATCGAGCCGGACGACATCGACCCCGTCGCCGCCACGCTCGACCGCGATCGGACGGGGCTCCTGCCGTTGGGCGGCGATGGCATCGACGCGGTCGCGGAACCCCTGCAGCCGCGCGACCACGGATTGATATTCGGCGATCTCGGTATAACTCGACACGATGAACGACAGCGATTCCTGGACCCGCCCGAAGGCCGAAGCAATCTGCATCAAGCCGCCGAGCGCGATCTGCTTCGCGAAATAGCGCGGCGCGGCGACGATGAACGGAAAGACGATCGCGACCTGCGAGTAGCTGGTGGTAAACCACGCGAGCTTCTTGCGGCGGCGAATGATGTTCCACCAATTCGCCACGACGTGGGCGAAGCGCCCGTCGAAAATCGCGCGCTCGCGCTCTTCGCCGCCATAGAAGGCGACGCTCTCGGCGTTCTCGCGCAGCCGCACCAGGCTGAAGCGGAAATCCGCCTCATAGCGCTGCTGGTCGAACGTCAACCGCACCAGCGGATTGCCGATCCACCGCGTCAGCAGCGTCCCGACCACGGCGTAGATGATTGCCGCGAACACCATGTAACCGGGGATCGTGATGCTGAACGCGCCGCCCAGCGGTATCAACAACGGCCCCGACAGGGCCCACAGAATGAACAGGAACGAGCACAGGGTGACGACGGCATTAAGCAGACCAACCGACAGATCGAGGCTGACGCCGGTAAAGCGGTCGAGGTCTTCGGAAATTCGCTGGTCGGGGTTATCGGTCGCGGTCTGGTCGAGCTGGATGTGATAATAGGCCTTGTCGCCGAGCCAGGATCCTAAGTATCGGTGAGTGAGCCAAAGGCGCCAGCGGATGTGCAATATGCGCTGCAAGTAAGATTGATAGACCAGAACCACGATGATCGCCGCGGCGATCATGCCGAAAATGGCGAATTGCTGCCAGAACACCGGCCAATTGTATTGCTGCAATGCGTTGTAGAAGGTGTTGTTCCATTGGTTGAGGCGAACGGTGAGCCAGACATAGACCAGATTGAGCGCGATGACCGCGGCCAGCAGCCCGCCGGCCGACCATTTCTGGTCGGAGGTCCAGTAGGGCCAGGCAAGGCTCCAGGCCGATCGCAGGAAGCCCCGCTTCGACACCGCCATCATGATCTCCGTGTTCGTCTCGTCGTGTGTATCTGGGCGCTCTATAGTGCAATGTCACGCTGCCGCCCAGGCATCAGGCCATGAGCAACGCCCAGCCCGCCGCTTCCGTCCTGCTCGCCCGCGGCATCTGCCGCGCCATCGAGCAGCTGGGGTATGCGAGCCTGGTCGAATTTCCCCTCGCCAATGGTCGCCGCGCCGATATCATCGCGCTCGGAAAGAGCGGCGAGTTGATGATCATCGAGGTCAAAAGTTCGGTCGCCGATTTCCGCGCCGATCGCAAATGGACCTTCTATCGCGACTTTGCCGACCGGTTCTATTTCGCGGTGCCGAACGAGTTTCCTTCGCTTCTGATCCCCGAAGATTGTGGCCTTATCGTGGCCGATGGGTTCGGTGCAGCGTTGCTGCGCCACGGCACGCTGACCCCGCTCGCCGCCGCCCGGCGCCGCGCGCTGATGCTGCGCTTTGCCTTCGCCGCCGCCGGCCGGCTGCGCCGCCAGCTCGACCCCGACAGCTCCCGGCTGCTGGACGGGGTCTAATGCGGCAGCCGGCGCAACAGCACGTAAAGCGCGCCGGTGCCGCCGTCCTGCGGGCGGGCAGACGCGATCATCAGCAGATGCGGGCGCAAAAGGGGATCGTCGAGCCAGCGCGGCACGGCGGCTTTCAGCACGCCGCCGCTCATTCGGCCGTGTCCGGTGACGATCAGCACGCAGCGCCGCCCGGCGGCGCGGGCGCCGGCGACAAAGCCCGCCAATGCGCGGTGCGCGCGTTCCTGCGTCATGCCGTGCAGGTCGAGCGTGGCCTCCACCGGGTAGCGGCCGCGGCGTAGCCGCTCGGCGGTGGCGCGATCAATTCCGGCGTGTCGATCGAGCGGCGGCGGCGAAGGCGGCGGGCGATGTGGCGGCGCGGCGGCGGCATCCGCCTGCACCGCCTGACGGGCCGGAGGGGCGCGCTCCAGCCGCGGCGGCGGCCGGCGGCCGGGCAGCGGGGCGACATCGCGCACCGCGCGTCGCCACAGCTCGGTTTCCTCAGTGGGCAGCCGGCGCATTCGCCATGGCCTCCGGCTCGTCCACCAGCACGACATGCAGCCGGCGCGGGCCGTGTGCGCCCA
>DATLTH010000333.1:0-7409 GCA_035533695.1 Allostellaceae bacterium
CGCTTGGCGCAACAAACGGTGGATCGTCTATGCCGCCGAACAATGCGCCGGGTGGATCGCGTCGGGTCTTTACCCGAAGCCGGAAGAGCTCGAAGCCGGCGTCAGGTTCTACCGCGACGCCGGCGGCAAGCGCGCGATCCTCTCCAACGTCATCATCGACCTGCACGGCAATGCCGAAAACATGCCATTGGGCGGCAACGCGTCGGTCATGCTGACCGGCGGCGAGGCGGCGGCGCGCGACAAGCTGCGCTGGATCAAGGAATGCGGTTTCGACGACGTGCTGTGCATGGCGATGCCGGAATCGCTCGACGATCTGGCGCGCCTGCGCGATGCGCTGTAAGGCTGCCTCATTGACGGCCGGCGGGGCGCGAATTACCTAGGGCTCATGGCCCTCCTGCCGATCATCACCGCGCCCGATCCGCGGCTCAAAGTGAAGGCGAAGCGGGTCGTCGCGGTCGACGCCAAGGTGCGCCGGCTGATGGACGACATGCTCGAGACGATGTACCGCGCGATCGGGGTCGGGCTTGCCGCGCCGCAGGTCGGGGTGGCGCAGCGGGTCCTCGTGCTCGATGTCGCGCGCGACGGCGAAGCACCGCAGCCGATGCGCATCGCCAACCCCGAGATCCTGTGGCGGTCCGAGGAAATGATGGTGGCCAGCGAGGGCTGCCTGTCATTGCCCGAGCACTACGCCGATGTCGAGCGCCCGGCCGCAATCCGGCTGCGCTATCTCGATCACGAGAACGAAATCCGCGAGCTCGACGCCAAGGGCCTCCTGGCGACCTGCATCCAGCACGAGATGGACCACCTCGACGGGGTGCTGTTTGTCGATCATATCTCGACGCTGAAGCGCGGCATGATCCTGCGCAAGCTGGCCAAGACAAAGCGCGGCCGCACCCTGGCCGCCGCGCAGTAGCGGTGTCGCGTGCTCCGCTCGATCTCGTTTTCATGGGGACGCCGGCGTTTGCCGCGACGATCCTTGCGGCATTGATCGATGCCGGCCACCGGCTGCGTGCTGTTTATAGCCAGCCTCCGCGGCCCGCGGGGCGAGGCCACCGCCTGCAGCCCTCGCCGGTGCAGGCGCTCGCCGAGCGGCACGGCATTCCGGTGCATTGCCCCGCGACATTGCGCGACGCGCACGCGCAGGCGGAATTCGCCGCGATCCGAGCGGATGCGGCGGTTGTCGCCGCTTACGGGCTGATCCTGCCGCCGCCGGTGCTTGCCGCGCCGCGCTTCGGCTGCCTCAATGTGCACGCGTCGCTGTTGCCGCGCTGGCGCGGCGCCGCGCCCATTCAGCGCGCGATCCTCGCCGGCGACAGCGAGAGCGGCGTTACGATCATGCAGATGGACGAAGGGCTCGACACCGGACCCATGCTGCTGCAGCAGGCGATGCCGATCATGCCGAACACGACTGCCGGCGAATTGAGCGAGAATCTTGCCGTGCTGGGTGCCCATCTGCTCGTCGAGGCGCTCGATGGGGTCGCGGGCGGCACGCTGAGGCCCCGGCCGCAGCCGAGCGAAGGCGTCACCTATGCCGCAAAGCTGCGGCGCGAGGAAGCAAGGCTCGACTGGCGCCTTCCGGCCGCTGTGCTCGAACGCCAGGTGCGTGCCTTCGACCCGTGGCCCGGCGCCTTCTTCATGGCGGGCGGCGAGCGCATCCGCGTGCTGCGTGCAGAAATTGGCCCGCTCGCGGACGCGGCATCGCCCGGCACCGTGCTTGACGAGCATCTGTCGATCGCCTGCGCCGAGGGGGCGCTGCGCCCGCTCAAATTGCAGCGGCCGGGACGCACGGCGCTCGACACCGCGGCCTTTCTGCGGGGCTTTGCGCTGCCGCCCGGAACGGTGTTGCCGTGCCCCGCTACAGACTGACGATCGAATATTGCGGCACGGGGCTGGTCGGCTGGCAGCGCCAGGCGAGCGGCCTTTCCGTGCAGGAGGCACTGGAGACCGCGATCCGCGGCTTCTGCGGCGAAAGCGTCCGGGTGTTCGGCGCCGGCCGCACCGATGCCGGGGTGCATGCGCTGGCGCAGGTCGCTCATGTCGATCTGGCGCGAGCAGCCGAGCCGGAGGTGATCCGCAGCGCGATCAATTATCACCTGCGGCCGCACGCGATCAGCCTCCTCGGTGTCGAGCCGGCGCCGCCGGAGTTCGACGCGCGGCATTCGGCGATCGGGCGGCACTACCTCTACCGCATCCTCAACCGCCGCGCCCCGCCGGCTCTGGAGCGCGGGCGGGTGTGGCATGTCGCGCCGCCGCTCGACCTGAAGGCGATGCAGGAGGGCGCCCGCCACCTTGTCGGGCATCACGATTTCTCGACCTTCCGCGACTCGCTGTGTCAGGCGAAATCACCGGTCAAGACGCTCGATGCGCTCGACCTCACGCGGATCGGCGACGAAATCCGCATCGAAGCGCATGCCCGCTCGTTCCTGCACCATCAGGTGCGCAACATGGCCGGGACCTTGAAACTGGTCGGGCTGCGGCGCTGGCAGCCCGAGGATGTCGCGCGCGCGCTCGCCGCGCGCGACCGGCGCGCCGGCGGCCCGACCGCCCCGGCCGAGGGGCTCGCTTTGGTCGCGGTGCGTTACCAGGAGGCTCAGTAGAGCCCCTCGGCGACACGGCTCAGCACCACACCGAGCACCAGATCGACGAGCACCACCAGCGTCGCCTGCGTCCGGGTCACCGCGAGGGCGACCCGCGCGATATACCATTCGTAAACGAGCACGGCGGCAGTGGCGGCGACCTCGGCAAACCGTGCGGGCCCGGCCGGCAGCAGGCCGGCCGCCCGGTCGAGGCCGACGAGCATGAACAGCGCCGTCTGGGGAACCTGCGACCAGTTGTAGGCGACCATGAACGGCAGAAACCGCTCCTCGCGGTTGAGCCAGCGCGTCAATGGCAGGATCAACAGCGGGAACGCGACCCACGAGACCACATAAGCGATCGTTTCGACGAGGACGACCGTCGCGACGCCCGACTGGGTCCAATCCGGTGCGGCGACACGAAAGCCGAGCATCAACAGATAGAGCGGATAGCACAACCCCGCAGCGCGAAACGAATGCCAGAACCCGTCGATCGACGTGTCGAAAAGCGCGAGCCCGCCGCGGTCGCCGCGCGCCAGTCGCAGCGCGCCGATAACCGCCTGCCGGATCTCGATCCACGCCGGTGCGGTCATGCGCGCCGGAAATATCGGTCGAGAAACACTTCGTAAATCGCGGTCAGTCCGGTGATGTCGGCGATATCGACGCGCTCGTCGGCCTTGTGCATGGTCTGGCCGACAAGGCCGAATTCGGCGACCGGGCAATGCGCATGGATGAAACGCGCGTCCGAGGTGCCGCCGGTGGTGCTGAGTTCCGGGGTGCGGCCGGTCACCGCGCCGATCGCCGCGCTGAGGCATTCGCTGACCGGGCCGGGTATCACCAGAAACGATTCGCCGCTGACCTCCCAGGCGAGCGCCCATTTGCCGCCGATCGGTGCCAGCCGTTCGGCGACCCAGGCTTTCAGCGTCTCGCTCGTCCACAAATCGTTGAAGCGGATGTTGAAGGTGGCGCGCGCGACGCCCGGCGCGACATTGGTCGCCGGATTGCCGATGTCGATCGTCGTGACCTGCAGGCTCGATGGCTGGAAGTGCCCGGTGCCGGTATCGATCGGGGTCGTCGTCAGTGCGTGCAAGAGGGCCACCAGCCGGTGCGCGGCGTTGTCGACGAGGTGCGGGTAGGCGACGTGGCCCTGCACGCCCTCGACGGTGAGCCTGCCGGTCATGCTGCCGCGGCGGCCGATCTTTATCATGTCGCCGAGTTCGGTCGCCGAGGTCGGCTCGCCGACGACGCAGGCGTCGAGCGCTTCGCCGCGCCGGCATAGCCAATCGAGCACCTTCTTGGTGCCATTGACCGCAACCCCCTCCTCGTCGCCGGTAATGAGGAGGCTGATCGACCCGGTAAAGGCGTCGCCGCGCACCGCCAGGAAGCGCTCGGCGGCGGCGACAAAGGCGGCGATCGCGCCCTTCATGTCGACCGCGCCGCGACCGCCGAGCGTGCCGTTATGCAGGAGGGCGGCGAACGGCTCGAACGACCACGCCTCTTGCGGCCCGGGCGGCACGATGTCGGTATGCCCGGCAAAGCACAGATTGGGTCGGCCCGTGCCGATGCGGGCGTAGAGGTTTTCAATGGGTTCGGTCTTTTCGCCATTGGGGCCGGGATCGTCGAAGCGAAGCCGATGGCAGGTAAACCCCAGCCGTTCGAGCCGCGAGGCGACAATGTCGAGCGCCCCCTCGTCTCTCGGGGTGACGCTCGGCCGGCGGATCAATTCGGCGGCGAGTTCGACCGGATCAACGACCGACATCAACCAACTTCCTTGAGACGGCGCGTCGACCAATCAGGATATGCAACCCACGTTTCTCGGCCAAGCACGGGAACAAATTTATAATCGAGCGTCCCTAATACCTCAAAATCTTCATGGGCATCCAAAATAACCTTATCTCCTTTTGAGAGAAAAACTTCATCAGCGGCATGCTCGACAGCCAATTGGTCGTGTTTTAATATGAAACACGCTCCGTCATCATCGACCGCCTGAAAATCAGTATACAGCTTCAGCATATTCCGTCCTTCCGGCGCTGTCAGGGACGCGCGCGATATGGATTTGGGATGGTAGTGAACTGGCCACTGATTGTAGCAAACAGATCAGGAGATGGCGGGTTTGGCACATTGACGGTGCCGTGACAGGCGCCTTGACCGTGCGTAGGAAAATTCACACTCACGCCAGGAATGCTCTCCAATTGCTCCACGGTTGTGTAGCTATAGGACCCATACTGGGTGATATTAGGTGCCGCGGCCGCCAGTTCGTACGGAGATAATCCGGGAGCCGTCTGCACCGAGAAGCCGTATCCATTTCTACTCATATACGTGCCTGTCTCAAGCGAACCTGTCGCTGCGCGCCCGGCACGAACGACGTATTGCCGCTGGGATTGTGCGGAACTCGACAATCGGCGATCGAACCGTCAGTCGCGCAGCAATTCGTTGATCGCGGTCTTGGCGCGGGTCTGCGCGTCGACCTGCTTGACGATGACGGCGCAATAAAGGCTCGGCCCCGGGCTGCCGTCCGGCAGGGACTTGCCGGGCAGCGATCCCGGCACGACGACCGAATAGGCCGGCACCCGCCCGAGATGAATTTCGCCGGTGTCGCGATTGACGATCTTCGTCGTCGAACTGATAAAGGTGCCCATCGCCAGGACGGCGCCCTGCTCGACGATGACCCCCTCGACAACTTCGCTGCGCGCGCCGATGAAGCAATCATCCTCGATGATGACCGGCTCGGCCTGCAGCGGTTCGAGCACGCCGCCGATCCCGACCCCGCCCGACAAATGGCAGTTCTTGCCGATCTGCGCGCAGGACCCGACCGTCGCCCAGGTGTCGACCATCGTGCCGCTGCCGACATAGGCGCCGACATTGACGAAGCTCGGCATCAGGACGACGTTGGGCGCGATATAGGCCGAGCGCCGCACGATCGCGCCGGGGACGGCGCGAAAGCCGGCGTCGCGGAAGCGGTTCGACGACCAGCCGGCGAATTTGGAGGGCACCTTGTCCCACCATTTCGCCGAGCCGCGCTCAGGATCGACGGGGCCGCCGGGGATCTCGACCATGTCGTTGAGGCGGAACGACAGCAATACCGCCTTTTTCAGCCATTGGTGGACCCTCCAGCCGCCGTCCGCTCTTTCGGCGACGCGCAGGCTGCCGCCGTCGAGCCCGTCGAGCGCGGCCTCGACCGCGTCGCGCCAGGCGCCTGTGGTGGCGGGCGAGATCGATTCGCGGCCTTCCCAGGCGGCATCGACGGTTTGGGCGAGATCGGCGTCGGTCATCGGCATTGTCCGGCAAGGCTGACAGGCAGGGTTGGCACGATGGGCGAGCCGCCCTGCCGGTGTCAACCGAGGCATCGGGCCGCGCCGGGATGGCCGACAACGGCGACTTGCTCTATGAGGTGTTTGCCCGCACCGCCTTCCGGTCCGGCAGCATCGAGATCATTTCCCCCGCGAGGCCATGACCGCGTCCTATGCCTATGCCCTTGCCGTACTGCAGGGCATCACCGAATTGTTCCCGATCAGCAGTCTTGGCCATGCGGTCATCGTGCCGTCGCTGCTCGGCTGGTCGATAGACCAGCATTCGCCGGCCTTTCTGCCGTTCGTCGTGGTCTTGCACCTCGGCACTGCGGCCGCTCTGCTGCTCTATTTCTGGCGCGACTGGCTGTTCATTGCCGAGGGGCTCACCGGCCTTGGAAGCCGCGGCAACAGAGCGGCGGCAGATGCGCGGCATCTGCTGATGCTGATCGTTGTCGCCACCTTGCCGGCCGTCGTGATCGGGTTTCTATTCGAGAAATGGGTGCGAGCGCTGTTTGCTTCGCCGCTCGTCGCGGCGCTGTTTCTGATCGTCAACGGCCTCTTGCTGCTGCTTGGCGACCGGATGCGGGACCGTGCTTCGGAGGACCGCCGGCATCGCCTAGGCGCTCTTGGCTGGCGCGGCGCCTTGACGATCGGCTTGTGGCAATGCGCGGCGTTCATCCCGGGCATTTCGCGTTCCGGCGCGACGATGGTCGGCGGACTGTTCGCCGGGCTGCAGCACAGCGAGGCGGCGCATTTTTCGTTTTTGATCGCCACGCCGATCATTGCCGGCGCGGGCGTGCTGGAGGTGCCGAAGCTTCTGGCCCAGCCCGGCGGGGCAATCACCACGTTGGCCATTGGCACCGGGATTACCGCCGGAGTCACCGCCTATGCCAGCATTGCCTTCCTGATGAGGTATTTCCGCCGGCACAATTTCGACGACGCGCTGGTGCCGTTCGCGATCTACTGCTGGATGGCCGGCGCGGTCGGCGGGCTCGTGCTGCTGCTGCGCGGTTGAACCGCCGGCGCCGGACCCTGTGAAAAGCCTTTGGCCTTCATGCAGCTGGCGACGATCGCTGCGCTGCGGTGACGCGTGCGTTCGTGCATCACCCGGGTTCCGCCCCGCACGACGCCCGAGCGCTGCAGATCGTTCCCGCGGCTGACCAGAATGTCCTGATCGATGTTGGCCTGGGTGTCGACCGCGGTGGCGGCCACGGCCTGGCAGTCCTGATAGGCGCCGGTTGTCGCGCGCTGGTCGGCGCCGGGTTTGGACCAGCCGCCGCTCGCCGCGCAGCCGGCGAGGAGAGCGGCCAGCGCCAGAGACCAGGCTCTCATCGTTCACCTCGCGCCGCGCGGCGCTCCGCGAGCCGCTCCAGCATCGCCTGCTGCTCGGCCGCGCTTGCCGTGTACCAGCTTGCGATTTCCTCGATCGTGCGCAGACAGCCGCGGCACATTCTTGTCATCGGGTCCATCAGGCAGATGCCGAGGCAGGGCGACGCCGGCCTTGTCGTGATGCGCGCGCACAAGGATGGTTGATCCGGCATCACGA